>DASXYR010000176.1:0-1917 GCA_036502385.1 Gemmatimonadaceae bacterium | reverse complement strand
CGTGCATCGGCGTGTCGGCGGGTATTGTTCGAACGTTTTGCGCAGGAACGACGACATACTCGGCAAGCGTGCCGGGAAGGTGTTCACCAAGAAGGCGAAAGTGAACGCACTCTGATTGCTCGCCCTTCAGGCAGAATTCGCATGTTCCATCGCTGATGCCGGGATTGATCACGACGGTGTCACCGACGACGACGTTCTTCACCCCATCTCCGACCCGGTCAACAACGCCGGCACCGTCAGCGCCCATCACCCATGGCGCGATGATATTCACGCCGGGCAACCCGCGAAGCATGAAGACGTCGAGCTGATTGAGGGCGGCCGCCTTGATTCGCACCCGAACCGATCCGGGCGTCACCTCCGGCTCAGCGACGTCGGTTCGGAACTCGAGTTTGTCTGTCCCGCCGTGAGCGGAGATCGTGAGTGCTCGCAACGAAAACCCTTAGCGTTATATTGAGTTTCTACCGCCAGCACGAGGCGGAGAAGGGTGAAGATACGGAACAGGTCCTCATTTCGCTTCTATTGTAATGCTATCCATCAAGGTACCGCCGCTCGGTGAGTCGATTGTCGAAGCCACCGTGTCGCGATGGCTCAAGAAGACAGGTGACGCAGTTGCGGCTGGCGATACGATCGTCGAGCTCGAGACAGACAAGATCACGGTGGAGGTTCCGGCTCCAAAGGCCGGCGTTCTCACCGCGCAGTCAGTCGCCGAGGGTGATGTCGTAAAGGTCGATCAGCTCATTGGCGAGATCGACGAGACGGCAACTGCTGCGGCCGCCCCGGCCAAAGCGGAAGCACCGGCCGCTCCGGCTGCTGCTCCAGCTCCAGCTCCGGCACCGGCTCGGCCCGCCACAGCGAAATCTGTGTCAAGTCCTGCACCGGCAGCGGAAGTGAAATCGTCGCCGGCCGCGCGAAAAGTGGCGGCAGACGCGGGTGTGGACATCGGAAGTGTCGCAGGCTCAGGGCGCGGCGGCGTAGTCAGCAAGCCAGATGTAATCGATCACATTGCTGCTTCAAAAACGGCCCTCAACCAACCGGCTTCAGCTCCTGCGTCGGCTCCATCGTTTTCGTCCGGCGCGTTTGCATCCAACGGCGAGCGAGAGACACGCGAGAAGATGACGACGCGCAGAAAGCGCATCGCAGAAAATCTTCTTCAGTCACAGCACAACACCGCGCACCTCACGACATTCAACGAGATCGACATGTCGGCCGTGAACGCGCTGCGCGAGCGCATGAAGGAAAAAGTCGAGAAAGAACACGGCGTCAAGCTGACGTTCATGCCATTCTTCGTGAAAGCCGCTTGTATGGCTCTCGAGAGCTTCCCTGTGGTGAATGCGCAGATCGACGGAGACTCGATCATCTACAGGCATTACGTGAACATGGGCATCGCCGTAGCGTCGGAAGCGGGCCTGGTCGTTCCCAACATCAAGGACGCGCAAAGCAAAGGCATGCTCGAGATCAGCAAGGACATCTCGGCCGTTGCAAAGCGTGCCCGCGATGGAAAGCTGTCGATGGACGATCTCGTCGGCGGAACGTTCACGATCACGAACGGCGGAGTGTTCGGCTCGCTTGTTTCGACGCCGATCATCAACTATCCGCAGGTCGGCATCCTCGGTCTTCACAAGACTCAGGACCGCCCGGTAGCGATCAACGGAAAAGTAGAGATCAGGCCGATGATGTACATCGCGCTGTCGTATGACCACCGCATTGTGGATGGACAGCAGGCAGTGCTGTTCCTCGTCCGGATCAAGGAGCTGATCGAAGATCCGGCGGCAATGCTGATTTCCTGAAACTCCAATGACTGATATGAAGCCCGCTGACGTCGTCATCATAGGTGGCGGTCCCGGCGGTTATGTCGCTGCGATACGCGCCGCGCAGCTCGGCCTGAAAACTGTTTGCGTCGAGATGGACAAGACGCTC
>DASXYR010000175.1:0-15540 GCA_036502385.1 Gemmatimonadaceae bacterium | reverse complement strand
CTTCGGTCTCGCCCGAGGTGCGGGCGCGTCCGTTGGCCGAAAAGTTGAACCTGCCGACCTTGTAGTCGATCTTCTTCTCCTTGACCTGTGCCTCGGTCATGCCGATCGACGCGACTTCCGGGTGACAATAGGTGGCGTTGGGAATGTTGCCGTAGTTCACGCCGTGGACTTCCTTCTGGCCGGCGAGATACTCGGCGAACACGACGCCCTCGCGCGAGCCCTTATGCGCGAGCATCGGCGGTCCGGCGACATCGCCAATAGCATAGATGCCTTTGACGGATGTCTCCATCCGCTCGTTGATCTTGATGAAGCCCCGGTCGGTGAGCTGGATCCCTGCTTCCTTGAGACCGATGTCTTCGACGTTCGCAGCACGGCCAGCCGCGACCAGAACTTTTTCGACCTCGAGATTCTGCTTCTTGCCGCCGACGTCGACGCTCATGGTGACGGAATTCTTGCCGACCTTCACATCGCTGATCTTTGCGCCGGCGAGAACCTCGATCTTCCGCTTCCTGAAGCTTTTCGCGAGCTCGTTGCTGCAATCGACGTCTTCGAGCGGGAGAATGACGGGGAGCGCCTCGATGAGCGTGACCTGGGTTCCGAACGAGCTGAAGACGTCGGCGAACTCGCAGCCAACCGCGCCGGCGCCGATCACGGCCATCGTCTTCGGCGCCTTCTCGAGGACGAGCACCTCATCGGAGGACAGGACCGTCGTTTTGTTCAGCTCGAGCCCGATCTGCGGAAGTCCCTTTACGCGCGAACCGGTCGAGATGACGACGGCTTTCTTTGCCTCGTGCTTTTCTTCCTTGCCGTCGGCCTTGACCGTGACGGCGTTTTTGCCGGCGAGCTTCGCCGTTCCCTTGATCCAGGTGATCTTGTGCTTCTTGAAGAGGAACTCGACGCCCTTCGAGTTCTGAATGCTCACCGCGCGGGACCGCTTCATGGCGACGCCATAGTCGAGCTTCACTTCGCCGACCGTGACACCGAAATCAGCGGCGTGGGAGACTTTTGTCGCTATCGAGGCGGCCTCGAGAAGCGCTTTCGCGGGAATGCAGCCCCACAAAACGCAGGTGCCGCCGAGTCCGTCGCGTTCGACTACGGCGACGGACATGCCAAGCTGGGCGCAGCGGATCGCGCCAACGTATCCGGCGGGGCCGCCGCCTATGAAAATCACGTCGTAAGAGGCCATTTGTATTCGATTGGTTTAGAGTACAGAGATAAATCTAACCGCGGAGGGAGGGCACTTTATCCCGAGCCGCGGACCAATCCACGGCTCAGATCACGAGTGACAGCGGGTTCTCCACGAAGCCTTTCAGCGTTTGCAGGAACTTCGCGCCCGTCGCTCCATCGATCACGCGGTGATCGCAGCTCATGGTGACCCGCATCCGCTGACGAATCTCGAGCTGGCCGTCGATGACGACGGGCTTCTCCTCGACTCCCCCGATCGCGATAATGCCGGCCTCGGGCGGATTGATGATCGCGGTGAACTGATCGATGCCGAACATGCCGAGGTTCGAGACGGAGAACGTCGAGCCGGTGTATTCCTCGGGCATGAGCTTCCGGTCGCGCGCTCTCCTGGCGAGATCGCGCGCCTTGGCGGAGATCTCCCACAGCGACAGCCGGTCGGCGTCGAAGAGCACCGGCGTGATAAGTCCATCCTCGACGGCAACCGCCATCGCGACGTGGATCCGATTGAACTGGCGGATCTTGTCGTTGAGCCAGTGCGCGTTCACCTCGGGATGCTCGGCGAGGGCAAGCGCGACGGCTTTGATCACGATGTCGTTGAACGACGCCTTGTACTGATCGCCCATCTCGGACAGCTGCGTCCGCATCTCGGCGGCGCGTGACACGTCGAACTCGGCGGTGAGGAAGAAAGTCGGAACCGGTCCGTTCGACTCTGCGAGCCTGCGCGCGATCGTTTTCCGGATCTGCGTGAGTGGAACGTCTTTGAAGTCTCCCTCTGCCGCGAGCCTTTCGGCCGCACCGGACCGCGCCATGCCTGTCGACGCGGTAGCCCTCGCGTTCTCGATGTCGCGTTTGACGATTCGTCCACCGGGACCCGATCCCTGAATACCGCCGAGCTGAATTCCTTTCTCACTGGCAAGCCGGCGCGCGAGTGGTGATGTGCGTTGGCGTCCGCCTGCATTCGACGGCGCACTCGGGTGCGCGCCATTTCCCTTTTGCTGCTGAGGCGGCGGCGCGGCGGGTCGTCGCGGAGGAGGAGGAGGTGCCGGTCGCGCGGCTGGTGGTGCGGCGCTCGCTCCGCCGGCCTTCTGCTGTGGCGGCGTCGACGCTTCGCCCTGCGACTGCGCAGGCGATGCTGGAACCGCCGTCGGTCCGCCAGATTCCTTCGTGTCGGCGACGGCCTGGTTGGCCGCCCCGGCCTTGGCTCCGGCGGCGCCTTGGGCGGCCTGGCCCGATTGAGCGGCCGCCGGGGTTGAAGCGCCCGCGCCACCAACGATCGAATCGATGTTTTCGTCGGCGGTGCCAATCACGGCGAGCAGCGTCCCGACGGGAGACGAATCACCCTCATTCGCGAGACGCTTGCGAAGAACACCGTCGCCGCGGGCGACGAGCTCCATCACGGCCTTATCGGTCTCGACTTCGGCGAGCACATCACCGGCCGCCACGGGGTCGCCCTCATTCTTCGTCCATTTTACCAGGCGCCCTTCCTCCATAGTCGGCGAGAGCGCTTCCATCGTGACTTTCGTTGCCATAATAGCTCAGTCGAGGTACATGACTTTCTTGATCGCGGAAATCGCCTTGGCCGCGTCAGGCTTGGCTGCCCGTTCCAGATTCTTTGCGTACGGCATCGGCACGTCTTCCTGGTGCACGCGCAGCACCGGTGCGTCGAGGTCGTCGAAGCATTCCCGTTGGATGAAATCAACCACCTGCGAGCCCATCCCGCAGATCTCCCATCCTTCCTCCAGGACCACGGCGCGATTCGTCTTCTGAACCGACCGCGCGATCGCTTCGACGTCGATCGGTCTGACGGTGCGAAGATCGACGACGTCGATGTTGATTCCTTCCTTTGCGAGATCGTCGGCAACCCGCATCGCGACGAGCGCCATCTTCCCGTGAGTGATCACCGAGCAGTGATCTCCCTCACGCTTGAGGTCGGCCACTCCAATCGGAACGATGTGCTCGCCGTCGGGCACTTCCCCCTTGGTGTTGTAGAGCATCTCGCCCTCGAGGAACACCACCGGATTGTCGTCGCGGATCGCGGACTTGAGGAGACCCTTAGCGTCGGCGGGCGTTCCTGGCGTGCAGACCTTGAGTCCGGGAATGTGGGCGAACCAGCTCTCCCACGCCTGCGAATGCTGCGCGGACAGCTGTAGCGCGGCTCCATTCGGGCCTCGGAAGACCATCGGCATTTTGTATTGGCCGCCCGACATGTACAGCATCTTCGCGGCGGCATTCACGACTTCGTCGATCGCGAGCAGGGCGAAATTCCAGGTCATGAATTCGACGATCGGCCTGAGGCCAACCATCGCCGCACCTACTCCCACGCCGGCGAAGCCGAGCTCCGTGATCGGCGTGTCGACGATTCTCATCGGGCCGAATTCGTCGAGCAAACCTTTGGAGACCTTGTAGGCGCCGTTGTACTGCGCGACCTCTTCTCCCATGAGGAAGACGGTGTCATCGCGCTGCAGCTCTTCGCGGAGTGCCTGCGTCAGGGCATCGCGGTAAGTGACGACTGCCATCAGGAGCTCGTGTCCGCGTAGACGTCGGTATAGAGCTGATCGAGGGGTGGCTCGGGGCTCGCATCGGCGAAATCCCAGGCGTCCTGCGCGATCGCCTTGGCTTCGTCGTCCATCTTGTGCATCTCGCCCTCGGTCAGCTCGCCGGCCTCGAACATTCTGTTGTGGAGGAGAAGGATTGGATCGCGCTTCATGTTCTCCTCGAGCTCGTCCTTGGTGCGATAGGTGCCGCTCACCGCGTCGGACATGGAGTGGCCCATGAAGCGGTACGTTCTCATCTCGATCAAAGTGGGGCGTTTTTCCTTGCGCGCCCTCTCGACCGCGCGCGACATGCAGTCGCGCACAGCGAAGACATCCTGGCCGTCGACGCTCTCGCCGTCCATCCGATAGCCCTTCGCGCGAACGAGCACGTCTTCATTTGCGGTCGAGCGCGAGATCGCGGTTCCCATTCCGTAACGATTATTCTCGATGATGAAGATGACCGGCAGGTCCCACAGTGAGGCCAGGTTGAGGGCCTCATGGAAGGCGCCGATGTTCACGGCGGCCTCGCCGAAGAAACAAACGCATAGCTGGTTGCCGCGGCGATACTTGATCGCGAAGCCGACTCCGGCGGCGATCGGGACGTGTCCGCCGACGATGCCGTGTCCGCCGAGGAAGTTGGTTTTGGCGTCGAAGATGTGCATGGAGCCGCCCTTGCCGCCGGAGCATCCATCGGCGCGTCCGAACAGCTCCGCCATGACCGAGCGTGGGGTGACGCCGCGCGCCAACGCCTGGCCGTGATCGCGGTAGGCGGTTATGACGTAGTCGTCGGGGCGGATCATCGACATCACGCCCGTCGAGATCGCTTCCTGTCCGATATAGAGGTGGCAGAATCCGCCGATTTTTCCGAGGGCGTACGCCTCGGCGCAGCGCTCCTCGAAGCGGCGCTGGAGCATCATCGAGTGAAGGAGCTCGCGCCGCTCCTCAACGGTCGTCTGGGCGGCGCCATTCGCGGGAGGCGCGTCCGAGCCGTTGTTCCCAGCGGCACCTTTCTCGGCGCGCTTCTGGGTGGGGGGTCGCTTGGCTTCAGTGCTCATACGCCGGCCGCCTGCACCTGCTCCCACGCGTGATAGCTGGAGCGAACGAGTGGACCTGATTCAACATGGCGAAATCCCATCTCCATTCCGATCTCGTAAAGCTTCCTGAATTCCTGCGGAGTGTAATAGCGGTCGAGTGCGATGTGCGCATCGGACGGCCGTAGGTACTGGCCAAGCGTAAGGATGTCGACGTCGACTTCGCGGAGGTCGCGCATCACGGTGATCACTTCTTCGATCGTTTCGCCCATGCCGAGAATCATTCCGGTTTTCGTGGGAATGTCGGGAGCGATTCGCTTCGCGTAGCGGAAGATCTCCATGACTCTGGGGTAACGTCCCCCGGGTCTTGCCTTCTTGTAGAGGCGCGGGACCGTCTCGGTGTTGTGATTGTAGATCTCGGGACGGGCCTCGAGGACGGTGCGAATGCTGTCCTGGTTGCCCTGAAAATCGGGAACGAGTACTTCAACGGAGCATCCCGGAATGCGGTCGTGGATCTGGCGGATCGTCTCGGCGAAAATGTAGGCGCCGAAGTCGGGGAGATCATCACGGTCGACCGACGTGATTACGGCGTGCTGGAGTCCCATCTCCGCGATTGCCTGCGCGACACGATTTGGTTCCGCGATGTCATACTTCGGCGGCCGTCCGTGGGCGACCGCGCAGTACGCGCAGTTCCTGGTGCAGACGTCGCCCAGAATCATGAAGGTCGCGGTCCCGTGCTCCCAACACTCACCGACGTTGGGGCAGTGTGCTTCCTCGCACACGGAATGGAGGTCGAGCTCACGCATCAAGTGCTTGAGCCGCATATAGTTGGGGCCGCCGGGCGCCCTCACCTTGAGCCACGACGGCTTGCGCTCCGGGAGCGGTTCCGCGCGGTGGCGCCCCATTATCTGATAGAGAGATTCTGGCATCGTTTGAGGCTCGTCGGGGAAGAATCCGCCGAGCTCTGGCAATCTACATCAAAAACGGTCGGGGCGAAATTGTGACAGGTCGTGGCTAAGTGGTGTTCCTGTCACGAGATCGGCGATTAAATCCCCCGTCAGGGGGGCCATCAGGACGCCGTTTCGCCCGTGTCCACAGGCGTAGATGAGTGATTCGTGGTCGGGATCGGCGCCAATCATCGGCAGCATGTCCGGCGTCACGGGCCTCAATCCGGCCCATGACCGCCCGATCCCACCGGATGCCAGGGCGGGACAAATCTCCTCCGACGCGGACCGGACTTTTGCGACGCCTTCGGCGGTGGTGTTTGCTTCGAAGGCTACGTTCTCCATCGTGCTTCCACCGATCGTCGAGTCGCCCCTCGGCACGATGTAGCCCCGCGGTCCGTAAGCGACGTGACGCGTTGGAGCTATCGCGTAGGACACGAGCTGACCGCGGGCGGGTTTTACCGCGCGCGCGAGCGCCGAGCCGGGGATCTGGCCCGCCCATGCTCCGGCTGCCAGGATGACACGCGTCGCACCGTAGACAGAGCCCGCCTTGGTCGTGACGCTTGCGGACGATTTTGATGCATCGATTCCGACGACTGCGTCGTCGATAATCACGATCAGCGAGCTGCGCGACGCAAACGTCTCGAGTGCGGTCAGTAGAACGGTGTTGTCGACCGCCCCGTCGTCCGGATTGAACATCGCGCCGGCGCCATGAGAGAGAGCCGGCTCCAGCTCTCGCAGCTCAGCGGCGTCGAGCCAGCGAGCCGTCGGCAACGCCGTTTTCCTGAGGCCCTTGATGCCTTTAGCGCTAAGCGCAACCTGCAGGATTCCCATGCGGTTGAGGGGCACGTGGATCCCGGTGCGGTCGGCGAGGAAGGCGACATACGCCGGGTATCGGTCGCGAGCGGCGACCGCGAAATCATGCGCCGGCCCAGTCGCGCGCTCGACGGATGGTGCCAGCATCCCGGCGGCGGCCGGAGATGCCTCGCCACGCCTATGCTCCCGAACCACGCTGACGGAAACGCCGCGCTCGGCAAGTGCGGCTGCACTGGCGAGGCCGATCAGGCCACCGCCGACGACAATGACTTCGGCGCTCAGCTTATCTGCCTATTCTGAAACTGTCGAGAAAGGTGTAGCGTAGGGATAACTGTCACCGTTTCGGAGAACGACATGTTACGCGCAATCTTCATGATTGGACTATTCGCCATGCTGGGCCTGTTTGCCGTAGGCATGGTGTTCAAGCTATTCGGCGGGCTGATCGGCCTCACCTTTTTCATCGTTGGGCTCGCGCTCAAGGTACTCGTCGTCGGCGGGCTTCTGTACTTCGGAATTCGGGTTCTCAGCCCGGGGACCGCAGCACGACTTCGGGAGAAATTCGCGGGGACGCGGCTCACGCGGTACTAGATCCGGGCGAACCGCAAATAAGGACTGCCCGACGGGAGCTTCGAGGCTACTCTTTCGCTAGTTCCCCAATTCTTCGACGACGGCCCACACCAATAAGGGCACCATGATCTCGTGGTGCCCTGTTATTTCGTAGCCCTTTCCGCTTCCCTGGGTCGGGCGCTGGACGACGTTCACTCGTGGCCGGTAGTGGCGCTGCATGTCGAGGTCGCACGTCGTGAAACCGGTCGGCTTGCCGGCGTGCAGATTTCGCGCGATCGTCAGCGCCTTCAGAAAGACCTCGGGCATTATTACCGCGCTTCCGAGATTCAGCACCACCCCGCCATCGTCGATTGCCGGCAGCGAAGCAGCGAGGCGCCGAAAATCGCGGTGACTCGTATCGCCAATCGCTGCGCCGCTCGCGGCCGGGTGTTGGTGAATGATCTCGGCGCCGAGCGCTGCGTGCACGGTGCAGGGAATGGCGAGCCGCTGCGCGGCAAGGAGCACCGACAGCTCGGGATTCGACAATGAAGAATTCTCGAGTGCTCGCGCCAGCGATTCACCCATACCCCACTCATTCTTCATCCCCGCGATGAAAGCCTCATTCATACCGCGGCCGGTTTCCTCCGCCATTCCGAACGTTCCGTCGATCAGTCCACGCGCGACATCCTCTGAGGTGGCGCCGAAGCGCGCGATCTCGTAGTCGTGGATCGCGGCGGATCCGTTCATCGCGAGGTGGGTGATGACCCCTCGATTCATCAGATCGATGAGAAGGGGAGTGAGGCCCGTTTTCACGATGTGCCCGCCGAGCATCACGACGACACCGCGAGCATTTCGCTTTGCCGACGCGATAGCGGCCACGACGCGGAGAAAATCGCGGGCGACGAGAACGTCGGGCAGTGACTCGAGAAACGCGCCGAAGCTCCGGTCCTTGCCGGGAGGAGATGCGAACTCTTCGGCCTCGACCTTGTTGGGGCGACGCTCGATCGGGACTGTGCGAATTCTGGAGAGATCGGCTTCCGCGACCCGTCGAGAGGAAGCGGCGCCCGGTCGTTTACCGCCTACTTGTTTGGCGATGGGAAGTAGGACTTGAGGTAGAGATTCAGCGAGCCAAAGGAGAGCTTCGACTTGAGCTGAAGCATGATGTGGCGGTCGTCATCGGAGAGCCAGATCTCGGCGTGGCCATTTTCCGAGAAGATTCCCTTCGTCTTGATCACCGGCTGAACCACGATCGCGTCGAACGTGCCAGCCGGCACAGTCACGCGCTCCTTGCGGAGGACGCGGATGCGAACGGGGTTTCGGTCGGGACGGAAGTAGCGGTTGAAGTCGTAGGTCTGGCCGACGACGAGCGGAATCGTGCGGATGAAATACAGAAACGATCCATCGTCGAGCGGCTGGCTGACGGAAGGCTCTTCCTTCGGCGGCTTCTTCGATGTCTGAATGAACACGGAACGCTCGGGATAGATCTCGAATTTCCGCTCGGTGTCCTTTCCGCCCTCCTCCAACTCCTGCACGAAGCGCAGTGACGACAGCGTCTCCGCGTCCATCCAGCTCTCGTAGACGTCGTTCACGCGATAGAGGAAGTTGCCCCCCTGCACCCAGAACGCAGTATGCCATGCGGGACGGCCGCGCACATTGTCGAGTGCGACTACCTCCATGTGAGCATTCCCGACGCGGAGCGCGCCGAACTTGACGTCGTACTCCATGCGCTCGCCCGGTCCGAAGGGGACCACCGCGCGCTTCACACCCGCGACGACAACAGTCGGTGGTGGCGAGGCGGGCGGCGTGGCGACGGACTGTGCTGACGCGCTCGTCGCGGCCGCCGCAGCTATCACCACCATGCGGGAAAACATCGCGGTCTTCACGCTGTGCCTCCCGCCGGCAAAGGCGCGGCAAGGAGTCGCGCCTCGCGGCTGAAGCGAAAGAGACTTAGCGCATCGGTGAAGGGACGGATTCTCGTCTGACGAGTTCTCACGTCGTAGCGTGGTGCGAGGTCGACTGTTTCCGTACGGCGCGCGAACTTCCGCGCCTTCAGTAGCAATTCCATGTTCGCGACCCACCCGTCGTGCGAAACGAGCGGCTTGTCGCCAAGTACCTTGAGCAGCTCTCTCAGCACCGAGATACGGTAGAGGCGGAAGGTCGTAAATGGGTCGGCATCGCCCGTCCTGGGCAGGCCGGCACGCTGGATGAGATTCGCGAAGCGCCGGAGTCTTCGAACGGGAGCCGGAGCTTCGCTCATTTCCTGACTGGCGGCGACGATGTCGGCGCCTCCCTCAAAGCGTTTCACGAGCTCCGGAATGTGCTCGGGCTGATCGGTGAAATCCGCCTGCATGACGATGAGCCCATCCCGACGCGCGTATCGTGTGCGGCGGGAGACCTCACGAACGAGTTTGTCGAGGGCGAATCCGAAGCCTTTGCGCTCCTCGCCCCTCATCACGGTGAGGGGGATGACCTCAGCGTACGGCTCGACCGTCTCTTTGGTCCCATCGGTGCTTCCGTCGTCGTAGACGATGATCTCGTACTCGCGCGAGTAGTCCTGAAAGACGCGCCGGATACGCCACAGCAGGACGCCGACAGTCGGACCCTCGTTGTACGTAGGTATGCAGATATAGAGCAAGGCGAATCCGCGGTAATGTGGGTGCAGGGTTCGGGGTCGCAAAGCAAGATAGGAGCAACAGCCAATTCGTCGCTACCCCGCGATAACTCTATTGTACACCTCAGCAGTTCGTTCGATCATCCGCTTGGCGTCGAATTCGCGGGCCTTAACGCGTGCACCCTCGGCCAGTCGGGTACGCAACGCGTCGTCGATGATCAGCTCGGAAGCCGCCCGCATGAAGGCGGTTACGTCGCCGGCAGGGACGAGCATTCCGTTTTTTCCATCGTCGATAACCTCGGGCAAGCCGCCGACGGCGAACGCTATAGGGGGTACGCCCAGCGCCATCGCATCGATTACGGACGTCCCCAATCCTTCCGATTTCGATGGATGCCAAAGGACATCCAGTCCCGCAATTGCCTCGTGTATCTCCTCCACAAATCCGGCGTCGAACCCTTCGACTCCCGCGACCGTCGTCCCTCCTTTGCCTTTGCCGCCGAGGAGCACGAGACGGGTCCGCCTGAAAACTTCCCCGGGAAGCCGACGTGCGATCCCGCCGATGAGATCCACTCCCTTTTCCGGAGTCAATGCGCCGACTATCCCGCAGACGACCGAGCTGGCCGGCCATCCGCGCTCGCGCCGCCAGTTGCGAGGACGCTTGACGACCGGGACTGGAATTCCCGAGTGGACGACGTCGATCCTGCTCGCGGGTACACCCGCCTTGACCATTGCTGCCTTGACCGCGTGCGAGATCGCGATGAAGGCGTCGACGCCATGGAGGTACCTGAGGCGAACCTGCTTCGGCGGGACCGCGATGCGGCGCGACACCACGAGGCGGGTTTTTCTCTTGCCAAAGAGCGCGAGGCGCGCGACAGAGTGAGCGCGGGCGTCGTGGGTGTGGACGACGTCGGCATTCCACTCGCGGGCTACCGCGCGCAGCTCGCGGGCCGAGCGGATGTCCCACTCGCCGCGGAGTGTGAGACGGTACGTGGGCAGTCCGGCCAGCTCGGCCCGTTTGATCAGCGGTGAGCCGATCGGAGCTACGACGAGAACCCGATAGCCAAGATCCCGCAGTCCAGTCGCGAGGAGCAACACCTGGCGTTGGCCGCCCCGCCAGCTGCGACCAGAGTCGACGTGAAGAATCCGCGGTAGGTCCACTACGCTCCGATCTTTCGCGCGAACGCGTTGAAGAGCCCGCGATCCCATGCCTCGGGGGAGTCCGTCATCTCCTCCGGATGCCACTGCACGGCCATCACCCACCAGTCGTCGTCGGTGGACTCCATTCCCTCGATGACGCCGTCAGGTGAGCGCGCTGTCACGCGCATTCCTGCGGCGACGCGATCGACGGACTGGTGGTGAAAGGAATTCACGGTGACGTTTTCGGCGCCGACCGCGCGGGCGATGAGGGAGCCAGCATCGATCGATATCGCGTGGGAGCGCGCGTCGCGGGGAGTATCATCGTCGTGTCCGATCGTCGTGCCGATCTGGGACGGAATGTCCTGCACGAGAGTGCCGCCGAGAGCGACGTTCAGAATCTGGATGCCTCGACAGATCGCGAGCACGGGTTTCCCCTTCGCTTTCGCCTGCTCGATCAACGATGCCTCAGTCGCATCGCGCGCGGCGTTGACGGAGCGTACTTTTTCGTGGCGTTTTTCGCCGTAGCGGGCTGGATCTACGTCTTCGCCTCCCGTCAGCACGAGGCCGGCTACGGAGTCGAGAATTGTCGCGGCCGCGTCCCCGCGTGAAAGTGGTGGAACGATGAGTGGTATGAGCCCTGCGTTTTCAAGGGCGGTCACGTAAGCGGCGGTAAGCCGGACACGATTGGTATCGCCATCGAGGCGAATACTCGCGGTAACAGCAACTGTGCAGCCTGGAACCGGCTTGCGCGCGGACGACACGAGTGATCTCTCTTAGACAGGGTATGTTGACATTGCTGTTCGCCGCCGCGTCGGCGACAATGGCGCAGAGTCAAAGTCTGAACGGGCCGCCCGTCACCTGCAAGGGGGAGCGCGTCAGTCGAATAGACATCGACCCCAGCCCTCCGTTCCGGATCAATGGCGATGCGATCTGGCAGCGCGCCGGACGGTTCGCGGCCAGGCAGCACGTGACGACACGGCCGAAGGTGATCCTGCGATATCTCGCGCTCCAGCTGGGCGATGCGTGCACGGAAGTTCGTCGCGCGGAGTCGGAGCGCATTCTGCGCGCCCAGCCATTCATCGCCGATGCGACGGTGCTCGCGTACGCAGATGGCATTGGCGGAGTGACGCTGACCGTGACGACTGTGGACGAAGTCTCGCTGATCGTTGGCGCGGGCGTCACTTCCGCGACGCCGCACTTTCGCTCGGTGCTACTGGGCGAAGACAACCTGATGGGAAGCGGTATTCACACGGATGCCAGCTGGAAGAAGGGCAAGACCTTCCGGGATATCTACGCCGGAAAGCTCATCGACTATCAGTTCCTCGGCCGGCCGTATCAATTCCGGGTCGAGGGCGGACGCCGGGAGCTGGGGAATGATTGGGCGATGGAAACCAGCCACCCTTTCCTGACCGACCTCCAGCGCATTTCGTGGCGAACGACGGCAGGAAGCTCGACGGGATACTTCTACTTCAGAAGACCGGACGCTCTGCCTGCCGCGCTCAAGATCGCGCGCTCGTACAGTGACATAGGCGGCGTGATCCGGATCGGACCGCCCCTCGGCCGTCTTGCTCTCCTGGGAGGATCGATCTCATTCGAGGACGAGAGACCCGGCTCGGCACCGGTCATCGTCGAGAACGTTATCACCCCCGATACGAGCACGGCACTCATCGACCGGTACACGATGCATCGCACCACGCGCATCAACGCGCTGTGGGGGGTGCGCAACGTTCGCTTCGTGAGAGTGAGCGGATTCGACGCGCTCGAGGGTATCCAGGATCTTCGAACCGGAGTGCAGGTCGCAACGCTGCTTGGAAAGGGAGTCCAGATGCTCGGCGGCAAGGAAGCAGACTGGCTCACGTCGACCGATCTCTATGCGGGCGCGGCATCGCAGAGCGCATACACCGCGATCGAGATCGCGGGTGAGGGGCGGCGCGACGAAGACGCGAACTGGGATGGACTTCTCGCGCACGGCCGTGCGGCGCTTTACATGAAGCCGTTCAACAGGCAGACGGTGATGACGGACCTCGCATGGAGCGGCGGCTGGAGGCAGCGCATTCCCTTCCAGCTGACGTTCGCGGATCGCGATGGAGGTCTGCGAGGATTTCGAGGGGTGGATGTGGGCGGCGCCCGGCGATTGGTTGGAAGATTTGAGGATCGTTATCTGATCGGTCGCTACAAGCAGTTCGCCAGCATCGCGGTCGCTGGTTTTGCGGAGGCGGGGAAACTGTGGGCCGGTGATTCTCCGTTTGGCGTGAATACTCCGGTTTACGCGTCGGCGGGATTCAGCGTCCTCGGCGCTGCTCCGCCACAATCCAGGCGCACGTTCAGGGCGGATGTCGCCTTTCCGGTGCGCGGTCCACGGGGCAGGGGGCCTGAAGTGCGGCTGATCGTGACCGACTTCACGAGAGTCTTCCGCGTCGAGCCGCGTGACATCTTCAACAGCAGGGAGAGATCGGTTCCGGCTACGGTCTTCAGTTGGCCGTAAGCAACTGCTACTGAGAACGCTCTCCCCTTTGGCGCTAGCGATCTTCGGCCGGCACGCCCTTCATCATCTTCCGCACTGGGAACACCAGCAGTCCGCAAACGGCGGCGGCGATGAAGAGTGATATCGACGTCTGTCGAAACAGTGTCGGCATCTCCTGCAGCTTCTCGGGGTCGACGTGGCCGCCAACCAGGCCAGCGATCAGATTGCCGAGCGCATCGGCCATGAACCACACGCCCATCATCTGTCCCTTGAACTTCAACGGCGCGAGCTTCGTCATCGAGCTCAGTCCCACCGGACTGAGGGACAGCTCACCGAATGTCTGAAACAGGTAGCTGAGGACGAGCCACCAGGGCGAGACGAGCACCTTGCCGCCCCCCTTGATCACGACGTTCGCCGCGACCAGCATCACGATGAATCCGAGGCCGGCGAAGAACAATCCCCACGCGAACTTGGCGACGCTCGACGGCGCCCTCCCGCGCTTGCCGAGCGCGATCCAGATCATCCCGAATACCGGGGCGAGCGCAATTACAAAGACAGAGTTTGCCGACTGGAGCCAGAGCGTGGGCATCTCCCAGCCAAATACCACGCGATCCGTAAAGTCGTGCGCGAAAAGGTTGAGCGATGTCGGGGCCTGCTCGAACGCCGACCAGAAAATCGCCGCGAAGACGAAGAGGAGGAAGATGATCACAACACGCTTCTTTTCTTCGCCGTTGAGACCTCCTCCAATGAACACGTAGGCAAAGTAGAGCAGCGCCATGGCGACGATGACGACCGTCATCCTCCGGGCAATTGAAACAGGATTGATCGTCATCACACCGGTCATCGCGAGCAAAACGAGCAGGGCGATTATCCCTACGCTCACGGCGACGATCAACTTGATGCGGCGGTGTTCGGCGGGGTCGGAAGACGCGGGGGTGATTCCGGCATCACCCAGCGTTTTGTCGGCGCGACGCCAATACGTGAAAACTCCGATGAGCATTCCCACGCCCGCCGCGCCAAAGCCCAAGTGCCAGGCGATTTTCTCGCCGAGGTAGCCGGTGATCAGCGGGGCGATGAGAGCACCCAGGTTGATTCCCATGTAGAAAATCGAAAAACCCGCGTCGCGTCTCGCTCCACCTTCAGGGTACAGGTCGCCGACGAGGGCAGAGATGTTCGGCTTCAGAAGTCCCGTACCGAGGACGATGAGAATCAACCCGATGAAGAACGCCGAATGCGCGAAGACGATCGACAGCGCAATCGAGATGTGGCCGGCCGCGATGAGGATCGCGCCGTACCAGATGGCCTTGCGCAGTCCAAGCAGCCGGTCGGCAATCCAGCCACCGGGGAGCGCTGACAGATACACGCAGGCGGAGTAGATGCCGACGATTGCGCCGGCGGTCTCGCGGCTGAAGTTGAATCCGCCGCTTGCCAGCGCCGCCGTCATGAAGAGAATGAGGAGCGGTCTTATTCCATAGAACGAGAAGCGCTCCCACATCTCGGTGAAGAAGAGAGTGGAGAGACCGACCGGCTGCCCGAAGAACGTGCGTGTGCTCGCGCCGCGCGCTCCCGGAGGTGGCTCGTCGTGCGTGACGGTGCCCGCCGAGGGCTGCTGGAAAACGTCTTTGTCTCTGGGCATTGGCGAAGTAGTAGAGGTCGCTACGCGTGAACGGCCGCGACCGGAAGATACCGCTCGGGTGGATGTACGCCACCAGCCTGCTTTTGTTGCTCCCAGCTGACTGTCGTCGGAGGCTGCTTGATGCACGCGGCAAAGTGACCGGGCGCCTTCTCTTCGAGCGGAGGCACGATGCGCGAACACGCTTCGTCCTTCGCCGGGTGGTGGCAGCGTGGATGGAAGACGCAGCCCGAAGGAGGATTCGCCGGCGATGGAACGTCGCCCTGCAGTATGATGCGATCCTTCCGCGCCTTGGGATCCGCCACCGGAACCGCCGAGAGAAGCGCCTGCGTGTACGGCATCAGCGGCTCGCGGTACAGGTCATCACGGGTCGCGAGCTCGACGACTTTGCCCAGATACATCACCGCGACGCGGTCGGCGATGTGCTCGATAACCGACAGGTCGTGGGCGATGAAGAGATAGGTGAGATCGTGCTCGTGCTGGAGATCGACGAGCAGATTGATCACCTGGGCCTGGACCGAAACGTCGAGCGCGGACACGGGCTCGTCGCAGACGATGAACTTGGGCTCGACCGAAAGCGCGCGCGCGATGCCGATGCGCTGCCGTTGGCCGCCCGAGAACTCGTGCGGGTAGCGCGCG
>DASXYR010000174.1:0-3541 GCA_036502385.1 Gemmatimonadaceae bacterium | reverse complement strand
TGGCATCGCTGCGCGCCGGCGCCGTCGGCCGCGTAGATCCCCACTCAGCGTCTTCGGGCGCATCCATCACCGTCGGCACAGTGCCTCTCTCTCCGATCACATCGTTGCGGAACGACGGAGTCGTTGTCGAAAAGCGTGGCGCTGCCGTGGCACTTGCCGCGAGACGAATGGGCGCTGGGCGGGTACTTCAATCCGGATATGAAGACACCTGGCGATTGCGGACCGGCGGCGGTGAGAATGCCGTTAGTGAACATCGGCAACTGTGGACCGGAATCGTGAGCCGCGTTGCCTACGCGCCGCGAATTCCGCGTCCGGCCGTAAGTGAGGCCGGAAAGAATGGTCATCTCGAGCAGGCTGGCGAGGACGAGGCACCGATGGTCGGCCTCGTCGCCGCGCTGGGGCCAAGCGCGCAATCCCGAGCAGCGGCGAATCTGGCAAGCGCACAGTCGGTGTTGATGGTATTGCTGTTCGCGCTCCTGGCTCTCGCCCTCATCGGCGAAGTCGCATCGCGCCGCCTGCGCGGGGCGTCGTAAGTCGTGCTGCGCAGATTGATAATCTGGTCGTGGGTTGTGATCTGTGCGATGCACTTCGCTTCGTCCACGCTCGACGGCCAGATAATCGTTTACCCGATGGAAGGTCCAGCCATAAGCGCTGGAGTCCGCTTCGAGAATCTCGCGATCAACATGGCGATCGGCTCAGCGACCGGATTGGTCTGGGCAAGGATTCGTCACGCGTCAGAGCCCAAAGGCGCCCTGCAAGGCGCAGCGGGTGGCGCGCTCATGTCAGTCGGCCGGCAGATTGCCGCGACCGCATTCAATGGCAGCGGCTTTGTCGGGCGCGAGATCTCGGCGACGGGAGTCTCACTTACCGCGACATCCGGCGAGCCAAAGACAACTCTCACATTTCCTGTCGGGCCAGTCAGTCTCGCCTTCAGCCGAGACAGTTATGATTGGCGAGTGAACGTCGCCGACTTCATCGCGATCGTCGGACTTTCGCTCTCCCCGAACACTCGGCTCGATCTGGGTAGATCACTCTCCTCAGGAGCCGCGGTATTCAGAGACCGCCACTCGAGTTTTGGGCAACGCGGCGACTTCGACATAATGGCGATTAGTGAATTCGGGACAATCCGATTGTCGAGAAGCGCGTTTGACCCGTTCACCGGGAAGACGAACGTCATGTATCACGAGAACGTACACATCCTTCAGGACGATTACTTCCAGGACGCAATCGGACTGCCAGTCGAGCGAGAGCTGATTCAGCATCTACCATTCGGACGCCGATTCCTTCGACACCTCGATCTCGGCGTGGCGGGCCCGATGCTGGAGGGGGCAATGTCCCCAATCCCGTACGAATCGCGGCCGTGGGAACGCGAAGCCTACGCTCTTACCGCCAATCTGCGGTACTAGTCGGACGACCGATGAGGCTCAGAGTCCGACGGCATTCATTACCGCGGGGTCAGCCAGTGACTGGCGAGCGCGGTTGAGAGTCTTTTCCACTGTATGAATCCGACTCCAACCATCGCTGACCGAACCACCGCGCACTCCGATGCACCGGGCACGCTGCCATTTTCGCTTGCGCGCTGGCTGGCGTACGCGGAGGGAATCCTCCTGCTCTTTGGAGCATGCATGATGGTGTCTTCGGGCGCGGCGAAACACTCGCCCTCTGAGGCGGCCGGTGCTGCCGCGCTGGCGATTCTCTCGCTGACGCTTGGGCGCGAAGTGGGGCGTGCGAGCCTGCCCGCGGCCATGATTCTGTTGGGGCTCAGTATCTCCCGCGGCGTTGCAACCGGTCTGCCGGGCGCGCCCGAGTGGTGGAAGACGTTTCCGTTGCTGACGCTGCTCGAGCTGATCGTGTTCGGCATGAGCGTCCGCGCCGCGCTCGCAGTCGAGAGGCCGGGGACGGCGCCGATCGATGAGGCGACGCGAAAATTCCGGATGGATGTCGTGGTCGCAGGTACGCTGGCCCTGCTTTCGATGATGGCGATGGCCGTCGACGTGCCGATGCACGGCGAGGGGCTTCAGGGATTCGGCGAGGGACTGATCGTTGGTCTGGGACTTGTCGATTTCGTGCTCGCGATCATTCTGGTCCTAAGCGCGAACGCCGCGCGCAAGGGCGGGTCGTGGTGGAAGGCGATTCGCGGGCTGGCGTATTTCCTGATTGGGGCGCAGGCTCTCTTTGCGTTGAAGTTGTTGTTGGAGATTGGCGTCGCGCCACTTCTGCGCTGAGGACCGCTCGAGATCGGCAGGGCGACCGCCAATTACGTGGACGCCCGTGACACTCGTCGAACCTTGCCCGCGTCATAGATTAAGGCATGAGACTTCTCGTCATCATCGCCGCCACATTCGCTGCCGGCGAACTATCAGCCCAACCCGGTCTTGCCCGCGCGACCACGATCCAGCCAGGCGAATCCTGTCCCAACGGCACGACTGAAGTTCGCCCCCGCAGCTGCATGCCTCCCGAAGACCCGGCGCCGAGCATCCTGGACTACAGGCCGAGATCGACGCTGGTCGCGCCGACGCACATGGTGAAGAAGGCGAAGTTTCCCGCCATCGATTTCCACGGCCACCCGCAGGCCATGCTCGGCTCCGTCGAATCGCTCGCGCGGATGGGTGCGGACCTGGACGCGCTCAACGTCCGCATGATCATCGTTGCGAACAACGTCTCCGGAGACGGGCTCAAGCGGATGATCGCGACGATCAAGTCGTCGCCGGCGATGAAGGATCGCGTGCGCGTGCTGGCGGGGATCAACTTTCAGAACGTCGGACCGGGATGGGCAGCGCGCGCGGTGGCGCAGCTCGAGGCCGACGTCGCGGCGGGAGCGGTTGGCATCGGCGAGATCCCAAAGGATTTCGGCCAGACGATTCGCAAGGCCGATGGCTCTCGCCTCAAGCTCGACGATCCCGCGCTCGATCCGATCTGGCAGGCGGCCGCGCGTCTCAGGCTTCCCGTGTTCATCCACACGGGAGATCCGCAGGAGTTCTATCAGCCGATTGACTACACCAATGAGCGTTGGCTCGAGCTCGAGCTTTTTCCGGGGCGTCGCGTGTCGCCCGATCGGCATCCGAACTTCAACGAGCTGATGGCGGAGCGCGACAATCTCTTCCGCCGGAATCCGAAGACGACCTTCGTCGCCGCGCACATGGGATGGCACGCCAACGATCTCGCGCGACTCGGCAAATTGCTGACGGAGATGCCGAATGTGTACGTGGATGTGGGCGCGGTACTGTACGACATCGGGCGCCAGCCGCGCGCCTCGCATGACTTCTTCGTCAAGTATCAGGACCGGATTCTCTTCGGCAAGGATTCATACCAGCCCGAGGAATATCCCTACTACTGGCGCGTGTTCGAGACCAACGATGATTACTTCGACTACTATCGGGGCTATCACGCGTTCTGGAAGCTGTATGGAATCGGGCTTCCCGACGACGTGTTGAAGAAAGTCTATTACAAAAACGCGTTGACGATCACGCCACGTTTGTCGCAAACGGGATGGCCGCACTAACCAAACCCGGCGATCTATCGCGATTTGGTGTCGAACTCG
>DASXYR010000173.1:0-7810 GCA_036502385.1 Gemmatimonadaceae bacterium | reverse complement strand
GCAGTTCGCACAAGCGGCTTCCTACACGTACCTCTCGATGATTTTCGATCAGGCATTCGTCGTCACCGAAAACAGCGATCCGGCAACCCCGCCTTCGCTGGTTGATCACACCGCAGTCCGTGATTCCACCTTGAGAATGTGGGATGATCTCATCGCGGCGAGCGCGCAGCACACCTACACGTATGCCATCGCCGATTTCCCGAGTCCGGACGGCGCACTCACGTCGAAGAAGATCAACCGGATCGCGAATACGCTGGCTGCGATGACGCTTGCCTACCACCCGCGCAACGCTGCGCAAGCAGCGACCGTGGACTGGGCAAGGGTAGCGGCGTACGCCGACAAGGGAATCGGCACGGGTTCGGCCGGCGCTCCCTTCGACGTCGTGGTTCAGGAAGACGCGAACCAGTGGTGGTCGTATCTGGTCGGTTACGGCGACCTGCCGGATTGGGTTCGCACGGATCATCGCGTTATCAATCGGATGAACCCATCCGTCCCCCCCAAGTTCAATGGGACGGATCCACCGCAGGGCACATCTCCCGACGCCCGCTACACGTCCGACTACGGCTACAGCCCGCCGCCGATCGGCGACCCGGGGCGCGGTATCTACATGCAGAGCGACTTCTACCACAAGCGGTATGAATTCGCAAATTACGAATCGGCCAATCCTCTGGTGGGAAATCTCCCCTACCTGCTCGCGGCCGAGAGTGACCTGATTAAGGCCGAGGCCCTGATTCGGTCAGGGGGTACCCTCCAGACAGCGGCCGATCTGATCAACAAGACGCGCGTCGGTCGAGGCCACCTCACGCCGGCGACTGGTGGTGACGGTGCGGCCACCCTGCTCAACGATATCAGTTACGAGCGGGACGTCGAGATAACCAACACCAGCGGCACCACTCTTTACTGGCGCCGTGCGGTGACAGATCAACCGATCCAGGCGGGGACTGCGTGTCAGCTTCCGATTCCTGCGAAGGAGCTCGAGACGCTGGGTCTGCCGATTTACACATTCGGCGGAGTGGGTAACGACGCGGCCTGCAAGTGATTCAACAAGACTGAGCGAAGCCGCAACAGCGGCTTCGTCTCGGTCCTCACCTGAAAACGAAACGGGCGGATCCGGTGGATCCGCCCGTTTCTTGTCTACTGAACCAGCACCACGCGCGCTTACGAAGACACCGCTGGCGCCGTGATCAACTCTCTCTGCGAAGCACGGCGCAGGTGATCACATCGCTCAATTGAGTCCCCGACCCACGAAAGACATCGACGTGGTAGTTGCCGTTGTCGGGGATTGTGAAAGCAATTTTGGTATCGACGTGCCCTTGTCCGTTGGGCCCAAGTTGAATTGCGGGGAACATGCTGGGGGAGAGAACAAGAGGGGTGCCCGAGCCGCACCGACCAGGGCTTAAACCCCAGCCGACCAGATCCATTCCGGGCTCGTTCGGAATTGAAACGTCGACGACAACGTGGGTGAGTGTAGGATTGTTCGGTGATACCGACAACTCCACGCGTCCATATCCGTTCTGGCGCTTGCTCGCAATCGCGGCAGCCTGGTAGGACTGGGTTGGATTCAAGGTTCCCGTCCAGACTCTGACGGTCGGATAGACGGCTGCGCTCTCGTTACTGGCAGGCTGCGGTGATGAGCTGACGGGTGGTGCGCTCGCACAACCCGTAACCGCGGCTGAAGCAACGGAAGCCACGAGGAACTGTCGAAGTAGCATGGTCTCGCTTCCTGGGTGGGGGAGGATGCCACTCGACTTTGTCGAGTGGCGGCTTACCATATACGTACCTTTTGCCCCGAGGATTGTCAAATCGCTGGTTCAGATTTCTACAAGCTCTGAGTGAGTCGCAATAGGAGCAAAGCTCCCCCGTCCGCTTCTCCTTCACCGGATCGCAAACTTTCGAGGCGAAGATACGCTTTTCTCCTCGCGGTGACACTTGCCTTGCCGCTATTGATCGTTGGCGGCATCGAAGCGGGGCTGAGACTGATCCACCCCGATGACGGTCTCTCCCTGTTCGTGCCGGCCGCCGACGTCAATGGCGACTATCTGGTCGCCAACCGTGCTGTCGGCGCGCGCTGGTTTTCGGGCATCGATAACCCCCCCGCGCCGGCACACGAGCTGTTTGCCCGCGAGAAGCCCCAACGGAGTCTTCGAATCTTTGTAATGGGAGAGTCGGCTGCAGCCGGTTTTCCGTACCCGCGAAACGTGGAATTCTCGCGTCTCATCGCGGACGTACTTCGCGATGCAGTTCCGGGTGATTCGGTGGAAGTCATCAATCTGGCGATTGCGGCGACGAACACCTTTGCCCTCCTGGATATGGCGGATGAAGTCGCGGCACAGCATCCCGACGCGGTTCTCATTTACGCAGGGCACAACGAATACTACGGCGCGCTCGGAGCCGCATCCCGTGTCAGCGTTCCGGGCGGAGTGACGGCCGTTCGTCTCTACATGAGACTCATTCGTCTTCGATTGGTGCTGGCGCTGCGAAACGCGATGGCGCGAGTGATGTCGGGAAAAAAATCGAGCGGCGACCTCGAGGCGGCCAGTCTCATGGAAATTCTGGCTCGAGACCGCCAGATCTCGTTGGGAAGCAGTCGGTATGAGGCCGGGGTCCATCAGTTCGAAAGCAACCTCGAGGCGATTTGCCGTCTCTTCGAGCGGAAAGGCGTTCCGGTCTTTGTCGGAAGTCTCGCCAGCAATCTGCGAGATCAACCACCATTCGCGGCGAACGCCAACGGGGCGTTTGGCTCCGCCAACAGCGCGTTCGAAGCGGGACGCGCCGCTTTCACGGCTGGCGATACCGCGCTGGCCGACAGTCTCTTCGCACGCGCCAGGGATCTCGACGTCGTCAGATTTCGCGCGCCGAGCGAATTCAACCGCGTCATCAGACGCGTCACCACGCGTACCGGCGCGAAGTATGTTCCAATCGCCGAGGCCTTCGTCGCAGCGTCGCCAGGAGGCGCGCCAGGATCAAACATTTTTCTGGAGCACGTCCATCCTACGCGCGCCGGCCAGGCTCTCATCGGGCGCGTCTTCTTCGAGGCGCTGCTCGGAAGTGGCGTGCTGGGACGGGAAGCCGACGCGACGCGCCTCCGCTCGTGGAACGACTATGCCGTCGGCACCGACCTGACTCCCTTCGATGAGCGAATCGCGTATCACACCACGCGCACGCTGCAATCGCGATGGCCCTTTGTACCGGTGTCCCAGCAAATTGATTATCGTGGCAACTACACTCCAACGAGTCTGCTCGACAGTCTGGCATTCGCGGTCTCGGCCGGATCGCGCTGGGAGTTGGCGAAGCTCCAGCTGGCCGGAGACTACGAACGGCGAATCCAGTTTGACTCGGCCGTCGCGGAGTACGCAGGGCTTGCTCGCGATGCGCCGTTGAACAGCGAGCCCTGGCTCCTGACCGCGCGCGCCCTCGGACGGATGGGCAAGACGGCAGAGGCGGAGACAGCTCTCCGGCGCGCGGTGGCAATTCGGCCGACGACCGCGGCCCTGAATGTACTTGGCACGCGCGCGGCTCAGGAGCACGAACCGACGCGCGCCATCTCGTACTTCGAGCAATCACTTTCCCTCGAGCCGGCGCAGCCCGAGATACTCTATCAGCTCAGCCTGGCTTACGGAGTAACGCGAAACCTTGCGGCTGCGCGAGGAACGGCACTGCGCCTGGCTCGAATCGCGCCCGGGTATCCTGGATTGCCAGGGCTACTGCAAGTTCTCGAGATGCAGCGGTAACACGGACCGAGCGCCTATCGCGACCTCGCCCGAACGGCCGTTCCACTCTCCTGTCAGAAGATGGAATAGATAAAGGGCGCCAGCGCGGTGCCTTGCGCGATGAATAGAAGCCCGCCGATGAGAACGAGGATGACAATGATGGGCGCCAGCCAGAGCTTTTTCCTCTCGCGCATGAACGCCCACAACTCACTGATCACACCTAGCATTGTCCGACCTCCATTAGAACTGACGCTCCATGCGCTCGCGTGGCGGGAGCGGCGGCCGCTCAAGCCAACCTGATTTCGTCACCGGCCTTCGCGCTTTGGCGAGACGTCTCACGAGGGCGATCGGCGTCACAACGACATAGTAGAGGATCGCCATGAGGATGGGCGTAGTCACGTAGCCGATCACTTCGCCGAGTTTCATCCACGCACGTCTTGCGGGGCCGAGGCGTCCAGGGATCAAGAGCGCAGCAAGCACCCCAATGGTCGACAATAGGAGGGTTGCCTCCTCAACTCTATCGCGTCCCTTGCGCATCGCCAATAGCGCGATCGCCAGAAATCCGCCGGCGACGGTCAGCGCAAAGATGCGACCTTCCCGGATTCGGTTTCTGCGCGTGACCTCTGCGTCTGCGCCGCTCACGACCCGGATCAATCGAGACCGACCGCCGCAGACGCCGCGGCCGCGAGAGAAGAGCTGGTCTGCATTTCCCTGCGCACAACGAATGGGCCGATCACCAGAGCGTCGATTGCCGTTCGAGCAAAACAGGCATACGCGTCCGCCGGACTGCACACGATTGGCTCGCCGCGAACATTGAAGGACGTGTTCACGATGAGTGGGCACCCTGTTTGTTTGGCAAACGCGGAGAGCAAACCGTGAAACGTGGGGTTCTCACCGCGCGCAACGGTCTGTACCCGCGCGGTGTAGTCCAGATGGGTGACCGCAGGGATGTCAGACCGTATCTCGGCGACGCGTTCGAGTCCCGTCACACTGGCGGTTCCAGCCGGCAATCGATGGCTCTCTTTTACGGGGACGACGAAAGTCATATACGGAGATGCATCTTCAATGTCGAAGTATTCCGTTGCGCGCTCGGCGAGGATGCTTGGCGCAAAGGGACGAAATCCTTCGCGAAATTTGATCTTCTGGTTGAGCCGCGACTGCATGTCTTTCTCCCGCGCGTCGGCCAGGATGCTTCGGGTGCCCAAAGCCCTCGGGCCAAACTCCATTCGTCCCTGAAACCATCCGACGATCTTTCCGTCGGCGATCATCGCTGCCGCCCGGTCCCACGATCCGGAGTCGTCCATTGCTTCGTATTCGGCGCCCGCCGCGCGAAGATCCGCTTCAATCGCATCGGCGTCGAATTCCGGGCCCAACAACGCCGCTTGCATCGTATCGGTTCCCGCGTGCTCGCTCCTGGGGTGCCCAAAGTATTTGTGCGCCGCGGCAAATGCAGCGCCAAGTGCGCCGCCGGCGTCACCTGCCGCCGGCTGAATCCAGATGCGCTCAAAGGGACCTTCGCGCAGAAGTCGGCCATTGGCGACTGCATTCAACGCAACTCCACCCGCCATGCACAAATTGGGGAGCCGCGTGCGTTCGTACGCGTACCTCACCATGCGAAGCACAACGTCCTCACACACCCGCTGAACGGAACACGCGAGATCCATTTCGCGCTGCGAGAGCGGAGCCTCCGGATGCCGGGGCGGTCCGTCGAATAATCGATCGAAACTCCGATTCGTCATTCGCAGCCCGCCTCGGTAATCGAAGAATCTTTGATCGAGCTCGAAAGACCCATCGTCGTGCAGTTTAAGCAGGTCGGAATAAATCCGGTCGACGTAGCGCGGTACCCCGAAAGGGGCCAGCCCCATCAGCTTGTACTCGCCGCTGTTAACTCTGAACCCGGCGTGATAGGTGAAGGCGGAGTAGAGCAGGCCGAGCGAATCGGGGAAGCGCATCTCTTCCAGCAGCTCGAGTTTCGATTCCCGGCCGATACCAATCGTCGCGGTGGCCCATTCGCCCACGCCGTCGATCGTCAGTACGGCGGCCTCGTCGAATGGTGAGGGATAGTATGCGCTCGCGGCGTGGGCCTCATGGTGTTCGGTGTAAAGCAGCTTTCCGGTGAACCCTCCCAGCGCTGAGCGGATCTCGCGCTCGATGTAAAGGCGCTCTTTCATCCAGAGAGGTGCGGCGCGGCGAAATGAACCGAGCCCCCGTGGCGCGATGTCGAGATAGGTCTCTATCAGGCGCTCGAATTTGATCAGCGGTTTTTCGTAGAACACGACCGCGTCGAGCTCCGATGCGGAGATCCCCGCTTCGGCGAGGCAATACCGGGCGGAATGCAGTGGGAATCGCGCGTCGCCCTTGACGCGCGTAAAGCGCTCTTCCTGCGCCGCCGCCACGATCTTCTCGCCCACGAGGAGGCACGCCGCGCTGTCGTGATAAAAGGCGGAGATGCCCAGCACGTAGCCACTAGACAACCTGGGACCCTACGATTCAACCACCTCGCATGAATCTCTGATGCTCGGCCCCGCTGTATTCCGTCGGGGAACGAAATCCGTAGTATTCACCAAAGATACCGGTCCGGCCCTCACGATAAAGGAGATCATTGTTGCAGATTCTCAAGCGTCATTTGGTTGGTCTGACGGTCTTTGCTGCGGTTTCGGGAATTGGTGCCTGCGGACACGCCGAGCACTATCCCCTTGGAAAGCTCGCGGTCAAGGTGATAGATGACCAGAACAAACCTGTGCGAGGAGCGGCCGCGGACCTCTACAAGCTGACCCCGTCCGGCAGAGTCTATTGGCGCGCAAGTCGGACTGACAGCGCCGGGATCGCGGTTCTGGGCGCACAAAATGGAGGGGTTATCGAGGGTGACTATCTGATTCACGTCAGCTTCATCACCTGGCATGAGCTCGTTCCCGGTGAGACAAATGACAAATCCGTGACGCTCAAAGCGGGGGACGATACTGTCGTCACTTTTCGCGTCCGCCCCAGGCTTCCGATGCGGCACTGACGGATTCGTAATGCTGGCTAGCCGGACGCTCATCCGTGCACCTATTTATAGGAAGCATTGACGCCCACCCAATTTCAGCGCAGGTGTTTCATGAGAGTTTCCAGTCTACGAATTTTCGCGATTCCAGCACTGTTGTGCGCCTTTACCTCGCTCGCATGTAGCGACTCCACCTCGGCCTCGTCGATTGGCAAAGTGTCGGCGCAGGTGATCGACGCAAACAATACCGGAATTGCGGGCGTCCAGGCGGACTTGTATAAGGTCGTCGTCGGCGGCGCGGTTCTCTGGCGCAGCGGGCTGACCAGCACCGGCGGCCTCGCGGCATTTGGCGCGAGTGACGGCGGAGTTGTGGCCGGCAATTATTACATCCATCTGAGTTTCGTCAACAACTACCGGCTTGTCGCTGGCGAGACAAATGACAAGCCGGTCACGGTCAGCTCGGGGAGCAATGACGTCGTCACGTTCCACGTCGAGGCTGCAAGACCGGGAGGGCCCTGAGCATTCGGCTAAGCGCAAATCGTATTGCTGTTCGCGCCGTTCACCGCTCGGGCACGCGCATCGACCGCTTCAAGCTCACCAAGAAGGCGTTCGTTCGTACCACCCTTCTTGCCGACTCGGAAATCGCGCAAGCAGTGCGGGACCATTCGGTTGAATGCGCCGTTGGCGAAGATGCAACGTGGAAGCTTGTCGAAGGATACATCGATGAGATCGTGCCTTTCTTCAACATTCTCACCTACTACAAATTCGGGCTCGTCGTCAGCAGAGTCCTGCTGAATTTCTTCTACAAGATCTCGGCGGAATACGCCGGGCGATCGTCGCACCCGCCACTACCCCGGGATGCGATCGTGATCTATCTCATGAATCACCGGTCGAACGCCGATTACGTGCTCGTCGGATATGTGCTGTCGGGGCAGGTGGCGATCTCGTATGCCGTTGGGGAATGGGCGCGCACATTTCCTCTCGAGTACATCTTCAAATCCTTCGGCGCGTATTTCATCCGCCGGAAGTATCGCGAAAGGCTCTATCAAACGGTTCTCGAGCGGTACGTGCAGCTCATAACCCGCAATGGAGTGACGCAGGGAATTTTCCTGGAAGG
>DASXYR010000172.1:0-3145 GCA_036502385.1 Gemmatimonadaceae bacterium | reverse complement strand
CGTCGAGCTTCACCTGCAGCGATTTGTCGTCGATCTTCGCGGTGAGCTCGGTCCGGAAGTGGTACGGCCAGAGCTCCCGCGTCTTGTGGTCGTCGGTAAGCACGAGCTTCACCGATGATGGATCGTCCGACGAATCCGCGTTCTCGGCGAGCTGCCACTCGGACTTGCGCGCGAAACCGTGCTGCGGGAGCGGGCCGATATTCGCGAACTGCGGAAACACCACAGGGATTCCCCCGCGAATCGGATCTCCGGGCGCGAACGTCGCCGTCTTGCCCATGAACAGAACTTCCTTGCCGCCCGCCGGAATCCAGGACGTGACGTGGGCGCCGTTCAAATAGACATCGGCGGAGCTGCCCGACGCATGCGATAGCAGCACCGTGGACATGCCGTTCTTTCCGGGAACGATGGGAGGAGTCATGGGATCAGATATTGATGGACGAGCACCGGATTCCGCCAGTCGCTCGCACCGGGATGGCTACCGGTTGGGACGTCCCGGCGGGGTGTCGCTCTTGAATACGTCGCGATTGATCTGGACGAACTCTTTCAGATTGGCGGGAACATCCTCCTCCGGAAAGATCGCCGTGACAGGACACTCCGGCTCGCACGCGCCGCAATCGATGCATTCGTCGGGATGGATGTACAGCTGATCCGGCCCTTCGTAGATGCAGTCCACCGGACAGACATCCACGCAAGCGCGGTCCTTGGTGTTCTTGCAGGCTTCAGTTATTACGTAGGGCATGTCGGTCCCGAGAGTACGGTAGCACGCGCGCAACTGCGACGGGCGTTTCCCTTGCGAAAAATAGACTCGCTGGGTCGAATATCAACATCGAGTATCACCGCTTGAGGAGGCCCATCGCGAAGCCGGCAAACAGCAGCAGGACAACCGCCAGCATCGCAAACGCGACGCGCCTGCGGGTCCGACCGACAGCCGTCCATACCTCCTCGTCCAGATACCACAAGCCGGGTGCCGACTCCCTTATCACCGCGCGGTCGTGCAGGCGCCTGATCGCCATCGATTCACCCAAGCCGATCGCATTGTAGGACTGCGCCGTCGCTGGAGAGATGGCGCCCGCGGCACGAAAGTCATCGACGACCTCGCGCTCCCGCCTCCTCATTATGGCTACCGCGGCTGCTGCTCCCATTCAGCTACTCCATCGAATGTTCTTCATCACTTTCGCCACGGGGGAATGTCTCCGCGCTTTCTGTCCATCTCCAGGTTCTCACGAAACAGCGTTGCGGTGCGTCCGATCACCTGGACGACGTCGGAATTCGTGGCGAGCGCGAGAGCGTTCGCCACATCCTTGGGCTTTATCTCGTCCTTGTTCCCGAGCTTTACCTTGACGAGCTCTCGGGTTCGCAATGCGTCGTCGAGAGAATTTATCAGCGCCGGCGTCAGGCCGTGCTGCCCAATGTGCACAGTCGGTGTGAGATGATGCGCCTCCGCCCGGAGCTCCGCCCGCTCTTTCCCCTTCAATTTCTCATCCGTCCCTGCTTGGTCATGAAGCTTCGCACATCAATCGGCGTACCATTCCAGTAATTCGCGTCGCTCCGCATCACCTGAAAATGGAGATGCGGGGTGTTTGGTGGAGCATTCCCGGTTGTGCCCACGAACCCCAGCACATCTCCTTCCCGAACAGCCACGCCCTCTGCGGTGTTCGGCGCGTATCCCATCAAGTGGGCGTAGTACTCGACGTAGCGCCCGCTGGCGTCGGCGATGTAGATCGTGATTCCACCGGCCCCGCCGTTCGCGAGCTTGATGATCCGGCCGGCTGCCGCCGCAAGCACCGGCGTCCCGCGCATGGCGAGGATATCGGTCGCCATGTGGATACGTCCGCCGCTTCTGGCTTCGTGAAACGTGTCAGTGAGCTGAGAAGGCTGAATCCCTTCCACCGGCACCATCAGCGGGTGCTCGCGAAAATACGCCGAGTCAGAGGCCAGCATCGGTATCATATCGCGCGGAACAGTCCCGATCGAACCTGGACCCGTCACCGCGACCGCCGTTGGTTTCCGTGGCGGTTGTGCCGGCACATCGCCTGGCGCCCGCAGACTCACGCATGTCGTCGCCCCAACGAGCGCGCAGAAGAGCGTGGCGCACAGCCGCGAGATGCGAGCGGCACTGTCGCACCACCCGCAAAGACGCTCCAGGTCAGCTCGCCGAGACACCAGCCAGCTGCTGTTCCTGTTTGCCTTCCTGCGACTCCCGCTCCGCCGCCATCCGCGCGATCCCCTCTTCAATCGTTCGCGAGTGATGCATCGAGCAGAATTTCGGTCCACACATGCCGCAGAACTCAGCGCTCTTGAAGTACTCGGCGGGCAGCGTCTCGTCGTGGTACTCCTGCGCGCGCTCGGGATCGAGACTCAGTCGGAACTGCTCCTTCCAGTCGAACTTGTAGCGCGCGCGTGACAGTGCGTCGTCGCGATCCCGCGCTCCCTTCCTGCCGCGGGCGAGATCCGCCGAGTGAGCGGCGATCTTGTACGCGATCACACCCTGGCGAACATCCTCGGCGTTCGGGAGTCCGAGGTGCTCCTTCGGCGTGACATAGCAAAGCATGTCGGAGCCGAACCAACCGATCATTGCCGCGCCGATTGCGCTCGAGATGTGGTCGTACCCGGGAGAAATGTCCGTAACGAGCGGGCCGAGCGTATAGAACGGCGCCTCGCTGCAGACTTCCTTCATGCGGCGGACGTTCATCTCGATCTGATCCATCGGTATGTGTCCGGGCCCTTCGACCATCACTTGTACGTCGCGGGCCCATGCTCGCTTCGTCAGCTCGCCCAGCGTGTCGAGCTCCGCGAACTGCGCGCGGTCGCTGGCGTCGGCGATGCAGCCCGGCCGCAAGCTATCGCCGAGTGAGATGGTCACGTCGTATTGGCGAAGGATGTCGAGCACATCATCGTATCGCTCGTAAAGTGGATTCTGCTTGCGATGCGCCATCATCCACACCGCGTGCAGCGACCCGCCCCGGCTCACTATTCCCGTGATGCGGCCGTGCACGAGCGGCAGGTGCTCGATCAGGATTCCGGCGTGGAGCGTCATGTAATCCACGCCCTGCTTCGCCTGGTGCTCGATCATGTCGAGCAGATCGTTGGCGGTCAGCTCCTCGAGCTGTTTGTCCCACTTTCCGTCGGGGCCGCCCTGCACGGC
>DASXYR010000171.1:0-3343 GCA_036502385.1 Gemmatimonadaceae bacterium | reverse complement strand
CGTTCAGCTACCTAGCTCTCGCTGTCCCTGCTCGAGGTCGAGCAGGAATTTCTTTCGCCAGAGTCCTCCACCATAGCCGCAAAGGTCGCCGTTCTGCTTCACGACGCGGTGGCAGGGAATGACGATCGCAATTCTGTTGTCGCCGTTGGCCTTTCCCACGGCTCTCTGCGCGCCAGGACGTCCCATCGCACGTGCCTGTGCTTCGTAGCTGATGGTGCTGCCGTACGGGATTTTCAGGAGCTGATTCCATGCGGCAACCTGGAATTCAGTTCCGAGCAGCTTGAGTGGAACGGTAAACTCGTGGAGTGAGCCGGTAAAATAATTATCTAACTCTTTCATCAGGTGGTCGATGTGCTCATTGGTGCCCGGCACGGTCGGCCGCCGAAACCACTTCCGGACACGATCGAGCTGAGTCTCGAGCATCCGACGATCCGCGAACTCGAGAAGGCAAACACCTTCACCGGTCGCTCCCGCGAGCATTGGCCCAAGAGGCGTCAGGATTCTCGTAATGACTACCGGGGCCACGGTGGCGGCCCTGTTGGGTGCCGTGTCGAACGTCCGGCTGAACGCGTCGTGAAAGCCGCTCGTTGATTCGAAGCCGTGACTGTAAGCGGCCCCCTCCCATTTCTCGCCCTGTCGAATCTGTCCAAATGCGAGACCAAGGCGCCGAGCTCTCTGATACGCCTGGAAGGTCAAACCGTGATTCCTCAGGAACCAGCGGCGAACCCTGGCGGGATCGAACTGCGCTTCGCGCAGATCCTGATCTTTCCATCGCCGCTGAGGATCCTGCTCAACGCGCTGGAGGAGTCGCTCGATCCATTCGGGAGCTGCGCCCTTTGGCTCGAGTGGATTGCACCTGAGGCACGGACGATAGCCAGCTACGAGGGCGTCTCTCGCGGAGGGATAAAACTCGACATTCTCGGGACGTGGCTTTCTGGCAGAGCATCCCGGGCGGCAGAAAATGCCGGTGGTGCGGATCGCCGCGAAGAACACACCATCGAACGTGCTGTCGCGCTCGCTCAATGCCAAATACATCTTGGCCGCTGAAGGCAACTGTGTAGTCGTCATGGGCTGGAATCTAGAGTTGCCGGGCGACGTATTCCATCGAAAAATGAACACCTAATTCCGCCTGTCAGCCAATGCGAAAAAAGGATCCAATCTTTCTCAAACAGTCGACGCCGCCGGAGGCATGATTCATGTACTTGTAGTCTCCATACAGTAACGCAATGGAGACTGCCGACATGCCCAAGAGTACACATCACTATCAGGCTCACGATGCGATGAGCACAGACAATAAAGCCAATCTCGATGACAAGATTCTGGCTCGGGACAAGCGGGAATTTCAGCAGTCGGAACTCGACAAGAAAAAGGACCCGCAGTCCGAAAAGGAATTCCGCGCCGATCAGGATAAGCAAAATGAGGAGCAGGATGAGGAATAGTCGCGGAATGCGGAGAGCCGCTCAGATGCCGTAGTGAATACACACCCTGTCGATGTCTGGCGGGGTGTTTGTTCGTGCGTGTCCCCGAAGGTGCACCTAGCGCGAAAACTTCCGCGAGAGATCTTAACTGGATGGATCGAACACGTACCGTCACATGGAAGGACCCAGCGCTCGGCGACGATGCCGCAAGGACGCTGACGGGCATCGAATATTTACGTGCTATGGCGCGCGGTGACGCACCGCCGCCTCCGCTTTCGTTGCTGATGGGATTCGCGCTGGACGAAGTCAAGGAGGGCAAAGTCAGAATGTCGGTCGTTCCCGCAGAGTATCACTACAATCCGCGGGGAGTGGCGCATGGTGGTCTGGCCGCAACCTTGTTCGACTCCGCGCTTGGGTGCGCGGTGCAGAGCCTCCTGCCGCCGGCACATGCAGCGCCGACCCTTCAGCTGCAGACCAATTTCATACGACCGATCACGATTGCCACGGGTAAGCTCACCTGCACGGGCGAAGTGATTCATTTTGGCAAGAGGACTGCGACAGCAGAGGGACGTCTCACCGACGCGGATGGCAAGCTCTACGCGCACGCGACGGGAACGTTCATGATTGCCGGGCCGGAAGACCTCAAGGCCAGGTAGTTTCCGCACATGTCTCCGGCATATCGATAATTCGTGGCAACAGCAATTCCACCAAGAAGCGCGACCGAGAGAATTCTTCAGCTTTTCCGGCGTTCCGATGACGGAGCCGACAGAAAGCTCGTAGGTCCGATTCGCGGAGAGGTATTTGGCGCAGACCGGCTTGCCAAACACGCGCGCAGCATTGCGCGAAAGCACAAGCTTCTGCCGCCAAAGAAGCAACGTGGTCACGGACCACTTCTCGAACGGCTCGATGACACGAGAGTCGTGCTGGAGGAAATCCGCGACAGGTTAAGCGAAGCAGCCGAAAGACAAGTCGACATCAGCCCTGCCGGTGAATGGCTGCTCGATAATTCCTACATCGTTCAGGAACACATCAGGGAGATCAGGACAAACCTTCCTGGCGGCTACTATCAGGAGCTGCCGAAGCTCGCGACCGGAATGCTCGCCGATTACCCGCGAGTGTACGACATCGCCATCGAGCTCATTGCCCACACCGAAGGGCATCTCTCGCTCGAGAACATCACGCTGTTCGTCAGGGAGTATCAGAAAGTCACAGCGCTCAAGATGGGAGAGCTGTGGGCAATACCAACGATGCTCCGCCTTGGACTCGTCGAGAATATTCGACGAATGTCGATGCGAGTTGCCGCTCGTCTCGATGAGGTAGAAGAGGCGGACCGGTGGGCGGCTCGAATCATGGCTGCCAATGATCAATCGTCGGAGGCGCTGTCGACTGCGCTCGAGAGCTTCATCACCGAACATCCTCCGTTCAGTCCGACGTTCGTCGCGCGGTTCCTTCACCAGATTCGCGGCTACCAGGTCAACTTCACGCCACTTGTCTGGCTCGAGCAGTGGATAGCGGAAGACGGACCGAGCGCTGAAGTGGCGGTCACGCGATCGAACAGAATGATCGCGCTGACACAGATAACTGTTTCAAACTGCATAACGAGCCTGCGTGCAATCGGAAGGCTCGACTGGAAGGAATTTGTAGAATCACAGAGCGCGACTGAGAAAATTCTAAAGAAGGATTTGTCGGGTCACTACCCGTACATGACGTTCGGCACGCGTGACCACTACAGGCACGTTGTCGAGCACGTCGCAAAACGCACGAAGCGTCTCGAGGAGGAGGTCGCCAACATCGCGCTTGGCCTGACGGTTCAGGGTCACGGCCAGGGAGATGAAAAGCTCGGTCACGTTGGCTATTACCTGATCGACAAAGGGCGCGCGGAGCTGGAAGAGGCAACCGGATACACGCCGCCGTTCACAGAAAAG
>DASXYR010000170.1:0-16003 GCA_036502385.1 Gemmatimonadaceae bacterium | reverse complement strand
TCTGCGCGCTGCAGGCGGCGATGGAAGGCTATCAGGTGCTGCCGCTGGAAGACACGTTGTCTTACGCGGACATCTATGTCACCACCACCGGCAACTACGGCATCATCACCGCCGACCACATGGCGAAGATGAAGGACAAGGCGATTGTCGGCAACATCGGCCACTTCGACAACGAGATCGACATGGCCGGTCTGAAGAAGACGAAGGGCGTGAAGCGCGTTCAGATCAAGCCGCAGTACGACGAGTATATCTTCCCCGATGGCCACAGCGTCATGATTCTCGCGGAAGGACGTCTGCTCAATCTGGGCTGCGCGACCGGCCACCCGAGCTTCGTGATGTCGGCGAGCTTTACCAACCAGGTGATGGCGCAGATCGAGCTCCACACCAACTGCGATGCCTACGAGTGCAAGGTGTACACGTTGCCCAAGCGGCTGGATGAAAAAGTTGCGCGGCTGCACCTCGACAAGCTTGGCGTGAAGCTCACCAAGCTCACAGCGGATCAGGCGGAGTATCTCTCAGTGCCCGTCGAAGGGCCGTACAAGTCTGACCACTACCGCTATTAGAGCGGGCTACTTCTTCGCCGTGGAGGAATCTTCGGCGAAGAAGGGCGAGTGGATGACGGGACGGTTTTGATCGTAAGCCCGTTTCGTAATCAGATCGACCGTGCTGTCACGCCCGAGCCAGGTCTCAACGGCTGGCTGGTCCAGAAGCTTGTAGCGTCTTGCCAGCTCGGCGCGGTACCATTTCGCGCCGAGTAGCGGGACCGTGACGATCGTGACGTCTCTGCGCGTGCCTTCGGCCTGCTGCAGATACCACAGAGGGTAAGTGTCGTTATCCCCCAGCGCGAGAAAAATTCCACTCGGGGGAACTCGCGACAGCATCTCTCCCTGCTCCACTCTCGCCGAAGCTTCCGCGGGATCGGTTCTACGGTCGACCGCGCCCCAATTCAGAATTGCCGGTGCGAAGGGCAGGATGAGAGCGAGCATGTTGAACGGCGCCTTGACGAGACGCGAAAGCCGGATCGAGCCGAACCCGGCCCAGAGTCCCCAGCAAAGAAACGCGAAGAAAAAGAAATAGTCCCTCTCGCGAGCCTCGTGTGGGGCGTTTGCCGGAAGGAATCCGACACCGAACGAGGGGCCTGCCTTCAGGTTCAGATATGCCAAGACGCCAATGGTCGAGACGAAGAAGAGCAGCGCTATCGCGCGCCAGCTCCGCCGATCCATGGCGCGGTGTGTCACGAATCCCACCACACCGAGCAGCGTATAAAGGACGGTGATCGGCGTTCGCCACCAATTCGGTGGCGCATCCGGGCCGAGTCCCTTCGCAAATTGCCAATCGGCGTACTCGAAAAGATTCCCCAGCTGAATGTACGCCGGCGCCTGACGCGGCCACAGCGAAGGGACGTCGTACTGCCGCCGCAGAATCACATCCATAAGGCTGCTGAGCGTAGAAGGATTGCCCTGGTTGATCGCGGGATCGTGACGCGCGCGAATCAGCATGAACAGAACGCACGACATCCCGACCAGCGCGACCATGACGGATGCACGAAGCAATCGCATGAAGGAGTGCGCCTCGCGGCGGCCGTCGGCGTGGCGTCGGCCCACCGGCACGGCGAAATATCCATCGTGGGTGCTGAACACAAGCAGTATCGCGCTCGGCACCACGAGAAGCGCGCTCAAGTGGAGGGACCACGCGAGACCCGAAAGATAAGCCGCGAGAAGCGCCCAGTGCATGTCGGAATTCTCGCCAGCCCGATCGCCCGCCCACAGGATTACGCAGCCAAGGAACAGCGCGACCGCGTATACCTCGGTTTCGGTGGCGCTGAGCCAGACGGTGGACATGAGTCCAGCCGTGATTCCGGCGGCCGTGCCCGCGAAGCTATCGCCGGTCCATTTGGCGAACAGGCTGGCAAGGATACCGCATCCGAGCGCGGTGCACACCGCCGACAACAGGTTGATCGAGCGCGCAAATCCAAAGAGGTCGCCGAACGCCAGGCTCCAGACCCTGCCAAGCAGAACATACAGCGGAGTACCCGGGGGGTGCGGGATTCCAAGCGTCCTGATGGCGGCGAGAAACTCACCAGCGTCCCACAGCGTGACGCCGGGGGCAAGGGTGAGCATGTACACGAACAAGAGAATTGCGGCCGTCGTCCAGCCCGGCGAGGGAAAGCGTCTTATCGGGTGCGCCTCAGTTGGGAGTACTCACTCAAAACTACCTCAGCGGCTCGCGAGTTGCCCACTGGTGCGCGGTTCGCGATTCCATCTGCCAGACGCGCATGAGCACGAGGAGGCAATACGTACGCGATCGACCATGCCCCTGATCCAGATCGTTGCGTCCTGGCTGCTGATATGGTGGTTGGGGACAGAACGGTGTTCTCGGATCAAGCATCCGCCCTGCGGGCTGAATTAGTCGACGAGCAGCTCAGACTCTTCGGGGGTCAGCGCCCACGCGGCATCGAGGGCGAGGCGATTTGGGCGCACGCTGTGCACTCGGAAAATGCGCGCCCCTGCGAAGAACGCGACGACATTGACGCCCACGGTCGCCATGTCACGATCGTCGTTGGAGACGAGTTGTGTGGCGAGCGTAGTCCCACTCGAGCTTCCTCCGCTCTCTGCCGTAAAGCGGATCAGCTCGGCGATCACGCGCTTGCGCGATGCGCCAACGAAGACCGGATAGCCTTTCTCCACCACGCGCCCGAGCTCGACCAATACGGCCAGCGAGTGACCGGTCTTCTTTGAGAATCCTATTCCCGGATCCAGAGCGATTCTTGCCGGATGGATTCCGGCGCGCTGAGCGGTCTGAATACTTTCCTCGAGCTCCGAAAGTATTTCGCCGACGGGATCGCGGCCGTAGATCGCTTTGTCGTAGCTCGCCATCTCGGCAACCGTACCGCGTGAATGCATGAGGACGACGTTGCAGCCGGCTTCCGCGCACACGCTAGGCATCTCGGGATCGAGCGACATCCCGGAGACGTCATTCACCACCGAAACACCTTCTGCCAGGGCGGCGCGCGCGACCTCCGCCTTGACGGTATCGATGGAGATAGGGACGTCGCTCCAGCGGGAGCGTATGGCGCGAATGGTCGGCAAAACCCGCTTGAGCTCTTCGCGCACGGGAACAGAATCCGCGCCGGGCCGCGTCGATTCCCCGCCGACGTCGATCACGTCGGCCCCCTCGGAGATCATTCTATCGGCTTGCGCAATTGCGCTCTCCGTGGAAATGAAATTACCCCCGTCGCTGAAGCTGTCGGGGGTAACGTTCAAAATTCCGAAGATGGTTGGCCGCTGTGACTTCGACGGCCAGGAAAAACTCACGCCGGCGCTACCTCCGGACCTCCGAAGAGCGGTGGCTTGGACGGCTTCGGATGCATCACCGGTGTTGCGAGCGCCGGAGCGGAAGGCGGCGGACTGATCGGACGCGGAGGAAGCTTCTCTCCGCGCGCGAGGGCAGCGACTTCATCGCCAGTCAGCGTCTCACGGTCGAGCAGTGCGGCCGCGACGACGTGCAGCAGCTCCATGTTCTCCTGGAGAACCTGCGTCGCGCGCGAGTATGCTTCCTTGATCACCCGGGACACTTCGGAATCCACCAGCTGCGCGGTGCGTTCGGAAACCTCGCGCCTCGTCTGGAGCTCACGACCGAGGAACAGCTCCTGCTCGTTGTCTCCAACGAGGATAGGTCCGATCTCATCGGACAGTCCCCATTGCGACACATAGCGACGAGCGAGTCCCGTCGCCTGTTGGATGTCGCTCGCCGCACCGGTCGTCACGCGGTCCCGCCCGAAGACAAGCTCCTCGGCCACGCGGCCACCGTAGGCCTTCACCAGATTTGCCTCGAGCTGCTCGCGCGTGACGGATACCCGGTCGTCTTCCGGCAGCGTCCAGGCGACGCCAAGCGTGCGTCCGCGCGGGACGATCGTGACTTTGTGAAGCGGATCGTTGCCCTTCACCTTGATTGCGCAGATGGCGTGGCCGCTCTCGTGATAGGACGTGAGCTTGCGCTCATCATCCTTCATTACCATCGACTTCCGCTCGGCGCCCATCATCACCTTGTCCTTCGCGTCCTCGAGATCGGCCATGTAGACCTTGTCGTGGTTGCGACGAGCAGCGAGCAGCGCTCCCTCGTTGACGAGATTGGCGAGATCAGCTCCAGCCATTCCCGGCGTCCCGCGAGCGAGCGTCGTGACATCGACGTCTTCGGCCATGGGCTTGTTGCGGATGTGCACGCGCAGGATTCCCTCGCGGCCGCGGAGGTCGGGAGAATCGACAACGATCTGCCGGTCAAAGCGGCCCGGGCGCATCAGCGCCGGATCGAGAACGTCGGGACGATTGGTCGCCGCGATCAGGATCACTCCTTCGTTCGACTCGAAGCCGTCCATCTCGACGAGAAGCTGGTTGAGCGTCTGTTCGCGCTCATCGTGCCCGCCACCGAGCCCTGCACCGCGATGACGGCCGACGGCATCGATCTCATCGATGAAGATGATGCATGGCGCATGGGCCTTTCCCTGCTCGAAGAGATCTCGCACGCGACTCGCGCCTACGCCAACGAACATCTCGACGAAGTCGGATCCCGACATCGAGAAGAACGGCCGCCCCGCTTCGCCCGCCACGGCACGCGCAAGCAGCGTCTTGCCGGTTCCGGGAGGGCCGACCAGGAGCGCGCCCTTGGGCAAACGCCCGCCCAGCTTCGTGAACTTCGCCGGGTCCTTCAGGAATTCGATGATCTCCTGAAGCTCGACCTTTGCTTCGTCGGCGCCGGCGACATCGTCGAACGTGACTTTGGGCGTGTCACCCGTGAGCAGCTTCGCCTTGGACTTGCCGAAGCTGAACGCCTTGGCACCGCCTGCCTGCATCGACCGGAATAGGAAGAACCAGATTCCGAAGATGAGCAAATACGGGAACAGCCCGATGAGAAGCGCCGTCATCGACGTGCGGGGCTCTTCTGCCTGGATCTGAACTCCGTGCGCAACCAGCTGCTTGAGGTCGTCGCTCGAGTTTTCCATCGGCAGCAGCACCTTGAACTTCTGGACGAGCCGTCCCTTGACGGGAATCTTGTTCTTGAAATCGCCCGTCAGCGCGCGGCCACCCTGAATCGTGACTTTCTCGATGTTGTTGTGCTCGAGCTGCCCGGTGTACTCGGTGTAGGAAACCTCGGGCGCGGCATCGGCACCCTTCGCCGAGAACTGAATGATCGCGACGGGGACGAGTATGACGAATACCCAGAACGAGAGCTGCTTCGATCGCCGGCTCCAGTCTGTGGGTTTCTTCGGATTTTTGTTCGGCATTTGAATAGGCATTACTGCAAGCTCGCTATGTACGGCAAGTGGCGGAAGTTCTCCGCGTGATCCAACCCATAACCAACCAAAAATTCATTCGGCGCATCGAATCCAACGAACCTCGCATCGTACTTCAGCCCTTCCGCAATGCGCTTGTGCAGCAGCGCGCAGATCTCCAGCGACCTCGGCTGCCTCTCCTTTAGTATAGCCATCAGACGATTCAATGTGCGGCCGGAATCAACGATATCCTCCACCAGAAGGATGTCCTTGCCCTCAAGCTCCGTTTCCGGGTCGTACACGAGGTTGACCGTCCCGCTCGAAACCATTCCTTCACCGTAGCTCGAGGCGACCAGGAAATCGACCTGAAGTGGCCGCGTTATCTGACGAACCAGGTCGCTGAGAAAGATGAAGCTTCCTTTGAGCAAACCGAGCACCAGCAGATCGCCGTCCGGATAGGCCTCCGTGATCTGTCGGCCGAGCTCGGAAACTCGCCTGGCGATGGTGGCCTCGTCGAACGCAATCCGCTTTACAGTCCTGCCTGAAAGACGCGGATCGTTTCTGGCTCCGACGGGATTGATCGTGCTGCTCACGCCTGCAGCTCGGCAGGTCCCGTCCGGCAGCGCCGAAGCAGCATGTGGTCGCGTCGCATCAAGATCTCGACTCCTCCGGAGAGCTGAATTGCACCTCCATTCAGTCCCTTAATAGTAAACTCTGCGGCGCGGTGAGTTCCTCTGCGATCCATCACTACGCTTGCTCTGGCTGCGATGGCCGGCCACAGAACCCGCAGGCAATCGGCATCGAACCCTTTGAGGCTCGATCGACTCACACGAAGTCCTCCATCCATCTCTGGCTCTGCTTCGACCGCCCCGGCGAGATCCTCCTGGGAGCGACGCCAGGCGGCTGACCTGCGCGCCAGCGCCAGCAGCTCTTCTGAAAAGCCAGGGGTTCGCTCGACGATCGAAGGAAGGATGTCCAGCCTGATGCGGTTGCGAAGGTGTTTGCGATCGGCGTTGGACGGATCCTGCACGAAGGGCACACAGTGCAGGTGGGCGTATTCCACAAGTGACGCGCGGCTCATCTCGAGAAATGGGCGAATGATCTCAGACTCGGCATAGAGACCCGCGATACCGCGCGGTCCCGCGTCCCGAAGGATGCGCATAAAAACCGTTTCGACCTGATCGTCGCGGGTGTGCGCAGTAACGACCTGAGCGCCACGCGTCGCGGCCACCTGCCTGAGAAATGCCCACCGGCTGCGCCTCCACTCTTCCTCCCTGGTTCCGATCGTCGAAGCGCGACCCGCGACGCATGTGAACCCCAGCTCGAATGCATGCCGCGCAACCAGAGCCGCCGCTCTCCCCGCAGCCTTGCCGGTGCCGTGATCGAACGTCGCAACGGTGATATCGCGGCGGGCGCGGGCCGGAAGTCTGGAAGCAGCAGTGAGGAGAACCATGGAGTCCAATCCACCCGACACTGCGAGCACCGAGTGGGCGCAATCACTCAGCGCAGCACTTACTGCGCTTTCCACCTGCGACGCTTCATCCGCGGCAACTCTCATGATAGTTTTAATCTACCTAATTCACTGGGGAGTTTCGCTTGGAAACGCACGGTCCGCTCGGCACGCTGTGGGTCTCGTTCGGCCTGATCGGTTTCTACCTCGCCCTCATCTGGCTCAATTCGCTGCTCGGGATGTTCCTCACGCCGTTGTTCATCGTGCCAGGGACGTGGCTTCTGGATTGGCTCAAGCGGCGGAAAGCCGAGCGCGGCGCCGCTGGCAGCGCAGAAAACACCTACCAGGGATAGAGCGCTTCGTAGTAAGCCCGATTGCGCAGAATGATCCGCACGTAATCCCGCGTTTCGACGAACGGGATGCGCTCCGTGAAGACTTCCGGATCGGCCGCGCCAGCTTTTGTGGACCACTTCTCCACGCGCGACTCGCCCGCGTTGTAGGCGGCGAGCTGTTTGACGACCTCCGGATACTTGCGCACGAGCGCCTTTAAATGCGTCGTTCCGAGCTTGATGTTCACCGCCGGATCGTAGAGCATCTCCGCATTCCAGGGCGCAATGCCCCTGGAGCTGGCGAGACCCTGACCCACGTCGGGCATTAGCTGCATCAGGCCTCTCGCGCCGGCGGGCGAAGTCGCGCGGGGATTGAAGTTTGATTCCTGTCTGATGAGGGCGGCGACCAGGACAGGGTCAAGGCCATTCTCCTTCGAGCTGGATATGAGGGTCTCGCGCTCGAGCACCGGAAAGTAAAGGCGGTAGTTGGCCGGTGTCGGCCCAATGTCATCGAGAGCGCGCTTGCCCAACGCAATCGAGCGTGAGGCTTGATCGGTTCCGGCGAGCGCGCTCGCAGTAGCTACCACTCTGGTCGGGTCCGAAAGCGCGTCGCGAAACAATTTGTCGTTTTCAAAGCCTGCCTCGACCTCCATTCCGACGTCCTTCAGCGCGGCAACCCGCGCCGTCGCGCTATCGATAGCCGCAAGGTGCGGGTACGCAGGAGCCGATTTGTTGGGAGCGACGAGAGTTGTATTGAGTCGCTTTGCGGCGAGCACCGAGTAGTAGCTGAGTGGATCCCGCTTGATCACCGAAGTCCAGCGCGCTCGCGCCTTGGTATTGTCGCGCAGCGTTGAATACGACCTCCCCGCCCAATAGCCAGCCGCCAATGCCTCGCTGCTGCTCGCGTCGCGGGCGACGAGTGAGTCAAACTCCGCGGCAGCCGCCTTCTTGTTGCCCCCTATGTAGGCGATCATCCCCGCGCGAAAGCGGGCGTTTGTTGCATGGCGACCCGTCGGGAACCGTTTGAGGAGAGAGAGGAGGGTCTGCCGCGCATCCTCATCACGATTGTCATCCGTCGCCAGGTCCGCGAGCAGGAGCAGCGCGGATGCGGCGCTCGTATCCTTGGGGTACGCCGTCGAGAGGCTGCGAAGAATCGTGCGCCCAGCGTCGGTATTACCAAGGGCGATTTGCGCTCGGGCTCGCTGGTACTGCGCGGCTGCCGCCAACTTTGGCGGTGCTCCAACCTTCGCGAACTGCGCGCCCGCGTCCGCGTAGCGTCTCAGACGGTAGAGCACCGACGCGTAGGAGAAGCGGTCGTTGACATCGCCGGGACCGGCGGCCATGGCCTTTGCAAAACCGGCAGCGGATCGGTCGGGTAACCCGGCGCGATATGCGGCCCGCGCGATCGTGAGCTCCTCAGCCGGCGTGGTCGTGGTGAAGACTTTGTCGAACAGTGCCACTGCGTCGCGGACATCGGGAAGGCTGCCTGAGGTCGACACGAAGGAGAGGAGGTCTTTGCGGGCCGCTGCCTTCGATGCTTCATCCGCGGATGGCGATAAGCGAAGCCGCAGCGCATCCACGCGCGCGCCGAGCGAATTGTAAACGCGGATGGCCCCAGCCAAATCGCGGGACCGCTCACGCGCGATCGCATCGGTCCAGCCGTTTCTCTCTCGCGCTGCGGCGGTGCGCACCTTGGCAAAGTAGGCCGCGCGCGCGGCGCTGTCTGCCGTCACGCCGGCGGCGCGCAGGTAGAGCCAGTCGGAGATCTGCGGGAGCTTCTTCGCCGCATCCTCATAGGCGGCGCGCGCCTGCTCGAGGCTGTCGGCGCGATCGAGCTCGCGCGCGCGGAGAACCAGGCTACGGCTGTCAGGTGAAAGGATGTGCGCGGCGGTGTCACCGGCGAGGACCGCGGTGGAATCCTTGCGCGTCGGCTGCGGGTTCTGGCAGGCGCTGGACGAAATAACGAGTGCAATGAGTGGAAGCAGCATTGGACCTATCGCCAACGTGTGTGATCTCCATCAAGGAGTTGATCCGCTTCTTTCGGGCCCCAGCTGCCAGCCGGGTAGGTGAGCATCGGAGTTTCGGGATGTTTGTCCCAGTACTCGAGAACGGGATCGATGATCTCCCACGCCATCTCGACTTCGTCGCTTCGAGTGAAAAGCGTCGGATCGCCGATCATGCAATCCAGCAGGAGTGTTTCGTACGCGGGGTGGGCTTCGTTTCCGAAAGCCTCTGCGTATGTAAAGTCCATGTCGACGGGAGTGATCTCGAGACCGGGAGTGAGTTCGTGCATCGCCCCCGGCGTCTTCACCTGAAATCGCAGTGAGATTCCTTCGTCAGGCTGGACGCGCATGGTCAACAGGCTTGGCGCCATCTCTTCCACCGCCTTCTGGCCGAAGAGCAGAAACGGCGGCGCCTTGAATTGCACCGCGATCTCCGAGATGCGCTTCTCCATCCGCTTGCCCGACCGCAGATAAAATGGGACACCGGTCCATCGCCAGTTGTCGATAGAGATGCGCATCGCCGCAAAGGTCGGCGTGCTGGATCCCGCCGGAACGTCGGGCTCGGTCCTGTATCCGGGAACCGACTTTCCATCGATCGTGCCGTCGGTGTACTGCGCCCGGATCACAGCCGGCTCGCATTCCTGAATCAATGGCCGCACGGAGTGCAGAACCTTCACCTTCTCGTCGCGGACGGCGTCCGCAGTAAACGAGCTCGGTGGCTCCATCGCCGCGAGCGTGAGGAGCTGCAGCAGGTGATTCTGGAACATGTCGCGAAGAACCCCCGCTTCCTCGTAATACTTGCCGCGCCCCTCGACGCCGACGGACTCCGCGGCCGTGATTTGAACGTGCGACACGTAGTTCCGGTTCCACAGCGGCTCGAATATCGAATTTGCGAACCGGAACACGAGGATGTTCTGCACGCTCTCTTTGCCGAGGTAGTGATCGATGCGGTAGATCTGGTGCTCGCCGAACTCGTCGAGGACGAGCCTGTTCAGGGCGCGCGCGGATTCAAGGTCGCGCCCGAACGGCTTTTCGATCACAACGCGAGCCCACGGCCGCTCTTCGTACGAGTGTGTTCGGCGCGCCAGCTTGCTCGCGCACAAGTGCTTAAGGGTGGTCTCGAAAACGCTCGGCGGAATCGCGAGGTAGAAGAGCCTGTTGCGATCCTGCTCCGGCGACTTCGCCTCGATCTCCTTGAGGCGCTCCTCGATGTGAGCGTAAGCGTCCTCCTTCGTGAAGTCGCCGCTCGCGTAGAATGTCCGACTGCACAGCCACTGCCAGACGTCGTCCTGGATGCGATGAATCTCATCCGAGTTCGCCATCGCCTCGCGCATCATTTTGCGGTAGCCGTCGTCGGTGTTCGGATCGCGGGCCACGCCAAGCAGCGCAAAGTTGTCGGGCAGGAGCTTCTGCTCGGCGAGGTAATAGATCGCGGAGATCAGCTTCCGCTTCGTGAGATCTCCCGCTCCGCCGAAGATCACCATCGTGCAGGCGTCCGCCATGTCGCGACTGCCATTCGGCCTTGGCGCCCGCGCGAGCGGCACAGCGCGTGGTGTCTTCATGACTTCTTCACCGCGTGTCCGCCGAACTCGTTTCTCAGCGCCGCGATCACCTTTGCCGAGAAAGAATCGGGCTGACGCGAACGCAGTCGGGTGAGGAGCGAAAGTGTGATGATCGGCGCAGGCACGTCGAGATCGATCGCTTCCTGCACCGTCCACCGCCCTTCGCCAGAGTCCTCGACGTATCCGCGCAGGTCTTTCAGATCGTTGTCCCTCTGGAATGCGATTTCCGCCAGCTCGTTCAACCACGACCTCACGACGCTGCCCTGGTTCCAAACGGCGGCGATCTTATGGAGGTCAAGCTTGAAATCCCTTGACGCATGCAGAATCTCGTACCCTTCCGCGTAAGCCTGCAGCATGCCGTATTCGACACCGTTGTGGATCATCTTGACGTAGTGGCCGGAGCCCGGCGGACCCATGTGCGCGTAGCCATTGGGAGGCGCTAGCGTCTTGAAGATCGGCTCGCAGAGCTTGAACGCTTCAGGCGACGCGCCGATCATGAGGCAGTATCCGTTGGCGAGTCCCCAGATTCCGCCGCTGGTGCCACAGTCGATGAAATTGATTCCCTTTGTCTTAAGGTCGGCGGCGCGACGCATCGAGTCGTGAAAGTTCGAGTTGCCCCCGTCGATGATCACGTCTCCTCTGCTGAGGCCCGGCAACAGTGAAGCGATCGTGTCGTCCACCGGCTTGCCCGACGGAACCATGATCCACACGATGCGCGGCGATGCGAGCTTGGCAGTGATCTCGCTGTCGCCGGCAGCGCCCACGGCTCCGAGCGCCACGTATTTCTGCACGGCGTCGGCACTGCGATCGTAGACAACCACCTCGTGACCGCCCTTCATCAACCGTTCCGACATGTTGCCGCCCATTCGGCCGAGGCCGATCATCGCCAAGCGCATCGCTTATGCTCCAGAAAGTTCGAGACCGAGAACGCGCTCAAGATCTGAGCGCAGCTGTGAAGCGGATGTAAAGTGGATGCAGGTCATTCCGAGATCGGCCGCCGGAGTCAGGTTCTGCTGCCTGTCATCGATGAATAGTGATGTCTCCGGACTCGCCTGCGCGATCCCCAGTCCGCGCTCGTAGAACTTCTGCGTTGGCTTGCGAACTCCGAGCCAGCACGATGACAGAAACGCTTCGAATATCTGCGAGATGCCGAACTTCCCGATCCGGTAGCGGTTGAGCTCATCGGACTCGTTGTTGAGCGTCATCAGCGTGTATTCCGCGCGCCCGGTGAGAGCGCGCGCGAGCCCAATCACGTCTTCATGTGGCACGCTCTGGGAATACATGAACTCGACGAATGCGTCGCGGGAAAAATCCACCGGCTTGTGAAAAACGGTGATCGCGAGATACTCGTCGATGGTGATGCGCCCCTCCTCCCACGCTCCGACGACCTCCTCATGCCGGCATTGGAAATCCTCGGCGTCGAGCTTGAAGTGGTTGATTGCCTTATCCCGTTCCTCGCGATCCCAGCCGTTCGTGCCGAGCACCCCCCCGATGTCGAAGAAGATATGATTGATCGCTTTCACTCGATCAATACCGCGCGCGCCGGCGCCCCGTCGCAGCCTTCGATACGGAGAGGAAGACAAATCAGCTCGTATTTTCCCGGCGCCGGCACCGAGAGATCAAGGCCTTCCAGTATCACCACCGATTTTTCGAGAAGAGTGCGGTGAGTCATGTGGTGCCCGGAGTGAAACTGCTCGATCGACAGATAATCGATCCCGACCAGCTCGACGCCGTTGTCGACGAGGTACTGGGCACCGTCCGGGGCGAGATATGTGTAGTCCTTTACGAATTCCTTCTGCGATAGCAGGGCGGAATTGCGCGTTCGCAGGAGAATGCGGGTTTCCCCTCTCAGGTCGTGTTTTTTCAGGTCGGCCGCGCCGACCGCGCGAAGATCGTCCGGAAAGGCGAGAAGAAGCGCGGCACCAATCAGACGCTCGAGAGGAATCTTGTCGACGGTCTGGCCATCATCGAAGAAATGGCGGGCCGCGTCGGCGTGGGTTCCGGTGTGCGAGCCGAACCGGACGAACGAGACATTTGCACCGGCGCCCTTCGCTACGGCCTGCTGCAGCGAGATATCGATCTCCGGGTTTCCGGGGTAAACCAGTCCACCGGTGCGGATGGGGACCGAGATGTCGTAGATGCGGCTCACAGGCAGTACCAAAGCAACTGTCGTGCGCGATTCAAGATGGGAGGCTCGTCGATTCGCTCGCGCTCAGGATGAAACGCGGGATACTCGCCTCGAACGCCGACCCATCCTGGCGCAGAAGCCCGTAATGGCCCTCCATCCAGCCCTCCCCGGACTTCAGAATGCAGAAGCTCTGATATTCGTGCACCCCTCCGGGCATCAGCGTCGGCTGCTCGCCGACGACGCCTTCGCCGATCACTTCCGTGTCGACCCCATCACCGACGGAATCGTGGATCAGCCACCGGCGCGTAAGAAGTTGCGCGGCCATCGTTCCAACGTTCTCGATTCGAACAAAATAGGCAAACACGTAGTGACTCTGCGACGGCTCGGAATGATCCCGGAGATAAACGGGCCGCACGGTCACGCGAATACCTTCCGTTTCCTTGTAGAAGAAGCTGCGTGCGGTCATCCGTGCAACATAAGGGGAGTCCGGCAAAACCGGACTCCCCTTTCTCGTTCGTCCATCAGTTGCGCCGACTCGTCGCCCCTACCAGATAACGGGTCGAACGGAGGCGTCACGCACCATCGGATCCCCTGCTTTGCAGCCGAACGCCGCTGCAAACTGCGGCATATTCGAAAGGGGTCCGTTGGTTCTCCACTCTCCGGGTGAATGCGGGTCAGTGTTGATGCGCAGGCGAACGGCCTCGGGAGTGGTATTCGCCCTCCAGATCTGCGCCCACGCGAGAAAGAAGCGCTGCTCGGGAGTAAAGCCGTCGATGTTCGCCGGCCGACCCTTCTGCGCCAGCGCTTTCTCGAGAGCCGCGTACGATACCGACAAGCCGCCCAGGTCGGCGAGATTCTCGCCAAGGGTGAGCTTGCCGTTCACGTGAAGGCTGTCGAGCACCGTGTACGAATCGTATTGTGACGCCACGAGCCCGGTGCCGTGCTTGAACTTCTCGAGGTCCGATGCGCTCCACCAGTTCTTGAGATTACCTTCTCGATCGAACTGCGCGCCCTGATCGTCGAAGCCGTGCGTCATCTCGTGTCCGATGACCGCGCCCATGCCACCGTAATTCACGGCGTCATCGGCGGTTGGATTGAAGAACGGTGGCTGCATGATGCCCGCGGGGAAAACGATCTCGTTCATCTGCGGGTTGTAATACGCGTTGACGGTAGGCGGAGTCATCCCCCATTCCGTCCGATCGACGGGTTGGCCTATCCTGGCCATGTTGCGGCGGCGCTCGTACTGGCGGACAGCCAGCACATTGTTGAGGAAGGGACCCGGTTGGATGTTGAGCGTTGAATAGTCACGCCACTTGTCGGGATAGCCGATCTTGTTGGTGAACGCCGCCAGCTTCCCTTCCGCCTGCGTCTTCGTAGCGTCGCTCATCCAGTCGAGCGTCAGAATCCGGTCGTGAAAAACCGATTCCAGGTTGTGCACCATATCCAGCGCGCGCTGCTTCGCGGCGGGTGTGAAATATTGCGCGACGTAAGCCTGACCGAGCGCATCCCTGAGCCCGTTGTCGGTTGCGCGGGCGCAGCGCTTGTCGCGCGGCAGCATCTCCTTCGCACCGCTCAAGGTGCTTCCGAAGCGGAAATCCTCGTTGACGAACGCTGAGCTGAGACTTTGTGCGGAAGCGTCGATGACGTGCCAGCGCAGATACGCCTTCCAGTCGTCGAGCGGAGCCGACGTCAACAGGCTGTCGGCGACCTTCACGAAAACGGGATTCTGCACGTTGATCGTCGAGATGTCCGATCTTCCCTCGCCCGTGAAGAACGCCGGCCAGCCGAAGCCCGGCGCAAGCTGCGCAAGCTCCGCAGCGGTCATCCTATGATAGTTGGCGTTGGGATCGCGCCGCTCGACGCGCGTCTTTGCCGGCTTCGCGAGCGACGTTTCGATGGCTACGACTCGCTGCGCATCAGTAGCCGCCTGCGTTGAGCTCTCACCCGCCAGCTGAAACATGCGGGAAACGTGATCCTGATAGTTGGTGCGGATGTCGGCGTAGCGCTTGTCAGGATTCAGATAATAGTCGCGGTCCGGGAGCGATAGGCCACCCTGGTTCACCCCTGCAATCACGGCCGTGCTGTTCTTTGCGTCCTGCTCGGCGCCAAAGCCGAAGAGGGACGGAACTCCCATCGAGTGCAAGCGGGCGATCTCGGATTCAACCTGGGCGCGGTTGGTCAACGCGGAAATTCGCGTGAGCTCCGACGCGATTGGCTGCGCGCCATTCCGTTCGGCCGCGGCGGAATCCATGCACGACGAATAGTAGACCGAGAGCTTGTGCATGTCGGCAGTCGCCTGGCTATTTCCGTTCGCGGACGCGGCGCGGAGAATCGTCAGCAGGTTGCTCTGATTGTTCTCCTGGAGCTCGTCGAAGCTGCCCCACCTGGAGAATGCTGCCGGGATCGGGTGTGAATTGATCCATCCGCCGTTGGCATAGTGATAGAAGTCCGTACAGGCGGGAACGGACCGATCGAGGTTAGCTGGATCGAGCGGTTTGGTCTGAATCGGGACGGCTGAGGTCTGTGCTGCAGCCGAAGTCGCGAGCGCAAAGGTAAAAGCCAGCGCGCGATGGACAAAACGCATTCATTTGCTCCGAAAAGAGTTCAGGTTGGAATAAACGTCCTGCACTCCGGAAGTCCAGAGGCGCTTAGCGCCCTCTCCGCGACCGTTTCCTTTTGGCCGACGACCGTCTCTTTTTGGCGGGCTTCATGATCGTCCCCCGGCAGTTCGGCGAGCCGCATCTGCAGAGGTAAAATTTCTCCAGCTCGGCGTCGTTCTTCCCCGTTCGCTCGTACTGGTAATCGTAGGCCAGCTCCGTTCCGGGCTCGATGCCGTGAAGCGCGTGGATGAAGATCTTCTTGCCCGTGATAACCGCCTCGCAATTGGGCTCGCAGGAATGGTTGATGAAGCTTGCGTCGCCACCCCCCGTGTGTTGGGCGCCATCGATCACGACATTGCTGCTGAGCGTGAATAGAAAGGTATGGTGCCGCTTCATCTTGTCGTCGTCGTAGCGACGATCCGCCTCGTCGTTGTCGATGCGCTCGCCCTGGTACTCGACGATTCTCGTTCCCTTCCTGATGTAGCGGTTGGCGAAAACCCCGCGGCCGTGAATGTGGGAGCTGCGGACGACATACAAGGGCTCGCGCCCGTTCTTTGACTCTGCCATCGATTGTCTTTGAGAAGTTATCGCGCGGAAGATGCGACTATGAGGCCAGCGCACTCTCCGAGGCCGATCCGCGCGGCGCCCGTCCGCTCGAAACA
>DASXYR010000169.1:0-9209 GCA_036502385.1 Gemmatimonadaceae bacterium | reverse complement strand
AGCAGGCTCGCGCCGCCGGTAAGCAGATCCTGGGAACTCTGTCGCCGATGGACCGTTTCCGCCTGATTGATTTCTCGAGCGATGTTCGAACCTTTCGTGATGGTTTCTCGACGGCGACGCGCGAAAATATTCGCGCCGCCGAGCGCTATCTCGATCAGCTGGACGCCGAGGGATCGACAAACATCTCGGGCGCGCTCGACGAAGCGCTGTCGTCGCCCATCCAATCGGGAAGACTTCCGATAGTGCTGTTTCTCACCGACGGACAGCCGACGGTGGGAGAGCGTGATCCGTCGGTGATCGCGTCGAACGTCGCGAAGCATCGGGAATCGCGCAGATTGTTCACGTTCGGAGTGGGCGCGGATCTCAACGTCTCGCTCATCGAGCAGCTCGCGCTAGAGGGCCGAGGAACGGCCAGCTTCGTGCGGCCTGAGGAATCGGTGGAGCGTGCGGTTGGGATTGTCGCGAGCCGCCTCACGAGTCCGCTCGTTACAGATGTGAGGATTCATTCCGATGGGGTACGCCTGCTCAAAATGCATCCTTCAGGGCCGGTGGACATATTTGCCGGCGAGGACCTGGTGGTTCTTGCGCGCTACGATGGGAGCGGAAATGCCGTCATTCGCTTCGATGGGCAGACCACGAACGGGCCGGTCACATGGAGCAGCCGGGTCAATTTTCCGGATCGCTCGCGGGAGAATCCGTTTGTCGCGAGACTGTGGGCGACGCAGCGCGTGGGATATCTGAGCGCTGAGAAGAGGAAGCATGGCGGATCGCGGGAGATCGACGATGAGATTCGAGATCTGGGGGAGCGTTTTGGAATTCCGACCGAGTTCTCCTCCTATCTGGTCGTCGAGCCCGGTATGCTCCGCGGCAGAGTCATGGGCGCACAGCCCCTGCAGCTAGACAATGTGGTCGTCACGGGCGCAGGAGCGTCTCGCCTTTCTGCGCCGGCTGCCTCGCCTCAATTCGAAGCTGCCAAGACCGCCGCGGCGCAACGGAGCGTCACGAACATGGCTGCCGCCGACTCCGCGTCTGGCTCGAGGGAGGATACGAATGTCAGGCGCGTCGGGAATCTCACGTTCGTCTTGCGCGACAGCGTGTGGACAGATGTCCGCTACAAGAAGACTGGCCCGGTGGTGCGCGTAAAGCCATTCTCCGATGCCTACTTCAAGCTGATCGAGCTGCAACCAGATCTGCGTGACGCGTTCACAGTTGGGGAGCGCGCGATCATTTCCGGCCGCAACATGGCAATAGAGCTGACGCCAATTGGCGAAGAACGGTTGAGCGACAAGGATCTCGCAATGTTGAGAGATCGCTGGTAACCGAGTGACAGACGTCGAGCGACTCTTCCGAACATACAACGCCGCGTTGGTGAGATATCTGACGCGGCGGTTGGGGGATCGCGACTGGGCGGAGGAAGTTGCACAGGAGACCTTTGTGCGCGCGCTCAGGCAGACGTCGATACAGAACGAGCGAGCATGGCTGTTCGCGGTGGCGACGAATCTCGTGCGCGATGAGGCGAGGAAGGACATGAGACGACGAAAGCATCTCGCGTTGCTGGCGGAAGAGGAGCGCGATGCGATGGTCGAGCCGGAGGAAACGACGCTCGAACGCGCGCAGGAAGCAGCGATGGCACGAAAGGCGGTTGATGCACTCGCCGAGCGGGATCGACTCGCGCTACTGATGCGTGAAGAGGGATTGGACTACAACGAGATCGCGGAGGCCCTGGAGCTTTCGCCGGGCTCGGTCGGTACTACGCTGTCGCGTGCGCGGCGCCGGTTGGTGGAGAGCTACGAAGTATTGCAGAAGAGTCAGGAAGAGAGGGAAAAGAATGCAGCATCTTGATGAAGGGACGATTCATTCGTGGCTCGACGGGGCGCTGAGTGCCGAGGAAGCCGCGCGCGTGAGCGCGCACGTCGAGGAGTGTTCGCAGTGCGCAGCCGCGGTTGCGGAAGCGCGCGGGTTCATCGCGGCGTCGTCGCGAATTCTGACGGCGCTCGACAATGTGCCCAAAGGAGTCGTGCCCATCGGTGCGCGCGCGAAGCCCAGAAACTGGGCGGCGTGGCGTGCCGCGGCGGCGGTGGTGGTCGTCGCGCTGGGAAGTTTCGCGGTGCTCAGGGACCGAATCGGCACGCAGCGAAGTGTGTCCGAAGTCGCGCCAATGAGCGCGCGGAATCCCGCCTCTGATGTGGTTGCGGATAGCGTATCGTCGGCTACGGCGCAGAATGAATCATCGGTGACCAGGGAAGCGGCGGCAGCCAAAGCGCTCGCGAAACCCGCTGCGCCAGCGCGCACAGCGAACCCGTTGGCGTTTGGCAAGATCGAAAATCGGGGAACGCAGGGCCGGGAGAGAGCTTCTGCTCCAGCGGTCATTTCGCCGTCACCTGCCGTGGTGGCCGACGTTCGGCCCCAAGCTCGCGCCGACAACGCGACGTCTCAGAACTTCGGGGCTGCGACAATGAAAGTTGCCGCGGAGCCATTGGGCGGGCATGCCGCGGGGGCTGCCTCGATTGAGGGTGCCAGTGGGGCAATGAGCGATGCACTCGCTGGTCCGACATCGATTCGAGTCGTCGGTACGCCCAGAGTGATCGGTGAAAAGCGCACCCTGTACGAGGTCGCGCCGGGTGACACTGTCGTGCTGGCCGAGGCGATGAGGCTGGAGCTGAGCTCAGTGGTGGTGACGGGAGTTGGCGCTACGCGCACCGCGCAGTCAATGGACACATCGGCTGGGCGCCAGATCAAACTTCGCGGAGCTACTTCAAGACCAGTCGCTCCGGATAGTCAGCGCAGCAACGCGGCGCCCAGCCCTGCCGCTGCTCCGCCCGCATCGTCTACATCCCTTCCATCGGTGCAAGCATTGAATGGGATCACGACTCTGACGTGGACCGATCCCGCGAGCGGAAACACGATGAGGCTTTCGGGCAGACATTCGGCGGCGGAGCTGACAGAGATCAGGCACAAAATCGAGCAGCTGCGTGCGGCCGAAGCGGCGGCGAAGAAAAAGCCCTAGCTCGAATCAACCCTGGGGAGGGGCGTCCTGGAGCGCCATCCCCATCGAGTGATATCCCTTGTCCACGTAGATCACGCTGCCGGTGATTCCAGTGGCGAGCGGGCTCGACAAAAAAGCAGCCGCGCGTCCCACTTCTTCGGCCTCGAGTGGATCGGTGAGCGGAGAATTCGCGGCGCAATACTCCACCATCTTCTCGATGATTCCGATTGCGCTGGCGGCGCGCGATGCGAGCGGACCCGCGGAGATCGTGTTGACGCGGATCCCGTATTTACGACCGGCCTCGAACGCGAGCACACGCGTGTCGCTCTCGAGGGCCGCCTTCGCCGACGACATACCACCGCCGTAACCCGGAATCACGCGCTCGCTCGCCATGTAGGTGAGGGACAGAAACGACCCTCCTTTGCGCATCAATGGCGCAAGGCGGGATACCATCGAGATGAGCGAGTAGGCACTCACGCTCACGGCGGTGAGGTAGCCGGAGCGACTCGTTTCCAACAGCGGTTTCTTGACGTCGGGACCGTTCGCGAGCGAGTGGATCACTATGTCGAGCGAGTCCTTGCCGAAGTCCGATTCGATCTGTCGCACGAGGCCGTCGATGCTGAAATCGCCGGTCTCCTTGTAACGCTTGTTGGTCCGAATGTCCTCGGGCGCATCGGCGAGCGTATCGAATGCTGCATCGAGCGGATAAATCCTCTCGAATTCGAGAAGCTGTCCGCCGGATAACATGCGGGAGTCGTCCATCTTGCCGCGCTCGAGCAGGTTGCGAAATATGTTGAGCGCGGGCGGCCAGGTGCCCACAGAGACACTCGCGCCCGCTTCGGCGAGGGATTTGGCGATCGCGAATCCGAATCCGGCGTCGTCGGCGACCCCGGCGACGAGCGCGCGCTTGCCGGAGAGATCGATATTCAGCATTCGATTGATATCGCCATTGGAAGTACGATTGACAAGGGGTAAGGGATTTGCATTTGGTCGCGGAAGGCGAAGCTCGGAAAACCTTTCGTAAGGAGGTGTTCTTGTTCAGAAAGCCGATCAGCGTAGTGGTGCTGGCGATGACACTCGCGGTCAATCTGCATGCGCAGGTCGAGGACACCATCAACAAGAAGACCCCACTCCTCGTGGGGAAAGATGCCCTCATTCTCGGCGCCTTCGTCATCGGCACGGCGATCGTCGGACCCTTCGACAAGCAGGTGGCAGGAAGGCTCCAGAATCCGGGGACGCAGGAGAATCGGTTTCTCAAGAATGCGGCGACCGGATTCCGTTTGCTCGGTGACCCCGGATCGATTCTTACGGGCACCGCGATCTATCTCGTCGGACGTGCCGATGGCCAGCGGCGCGTTCAGTCGCTCGGGTTGCACAGCGTCGAGTCGATCGTGCTCGCCGGCGCCATCGGAGGCGGGATCAAGTTTCTCGCGGGAAGGCAACGTCCATTCGTGGATATCAACACTCCCTACGATTTTCAGCTCTGGCGGGGCCTCAAGGACGACAAATTCCGGTCTTTTCCTTCGGGCCACACGATCGCGGCGTTCGCATTCGCATCGAGTCTCACCCGCGAAACCCAGTTCTGGGCGCCCCACGCCGCCTTTTACGTGGGAACCGTGTTCTACGGCGGGGCAGGACTTATCGGCTTGTCGCGGATTTACAACAATCAACACTGGGCGAGCGACGTGATGACGGGTGCCGCCATTGGGACTATCGTCGGGCTCAAGGTAGTGAAGTACACGCATTCCCATCCGGGAAATCACATCGATAGCGAGTTGATAAAGGGCAAGAAGTCGAGCGCAATTCAGATCAATCCGGTTCTTTTCTCCTATCAGTTTTAGTATTCAGGTGAAGCCATCGAGAGTGATGATTGCAGCTGAATGGAATATTCGTCCTGGCGGAGCTGCCGCCCGATCTCGCCGGACGCATCCGGGCGATAAATGAGCGCTACGACGCGAAGCTGTCGCGATACCGTCCCCCGCACATAACGCTCGCGGGATCGTCCGGTGCCGGGCCCATCCCGCCGTCGGTGACCGTGGAGGAAATGCAGGCGAAGCTGGAGCCGATAGCCAGAGATACGCCTCCGATAACGCTTACTCTCCAGCCCGCGCAGCAATTCATGCAGACGAACATCATCGTTCTGCCGATTGATGCGCACGGTCCGCTGCGGGTACTTCATGACCGGATAGTCACCAGCGGACTGCCGTTTACGCCGGCGCGGTACACTTTTAGCCCGCATGTGACACTGAGCCTGTACCAGTCACTGGATGCACAATCGATCCGGGACCTGCTCAAGACCAGAATGCCGGAGCCGTTCGTGATAAACGCAATCCAGCTTTATCACACGCGGGATCCACAACCTTCACGAAAGCTGCTCGAGCTCTCACTGACCGGTGGATTTAAGAAAGGTTGAAATGCTGTGGCGCGCTTTCTGGATGCGCCTGCTGGCTGTAATGCTCCCCGGACCGAAGGAAGCCACACTTTCGTCGGTACAGGGTCCCGATTGCCGCGTCCTGTTCACCCGCTACGAGCGAATCGGCGACATGATCATGGCAACGTCACTCATTCGAAATATTGCGTTGTCGCTGCCGAGTGGGAGAGTAGACGTACTGGCGACGTCGAAAAACGCGCCCGTTCTCGATGGGAATCCCTACGTCGGAAAAGTGCTCATGCTCGAACGGGGATCGATCAAAAGCTACCGCCGGGTGATGAAGCAGATCCGACGCGAGCGATACACGGTGATGGTCGATGGGAGGATCAACAATCCACCGATATTCACCTCCACTCCGCTGCTCATGTGCGCTGGGCGCGTCCAGTTTCGAGTGGGCGCGGGAGGGGACAACACGGCGCGCATCTACAACGTCCCGGTACCGGCGTGGGATCGAGCAGAGCACTACATAGACGGGTCGAAACAGCTCGCTGTCCCTTTCGGGGTCAATCCGACCAGCGTGGATTGGCAGCCTGAGATTTTTCTGTCGCCGGAAGAAATAGCGGGAGCAGAAGAGAGGTGGAACGGAGCCCGATCGTTGATCACACATGGCGCCGAGGCCAACACGGCAGCTGGCAAACGCCTTCTCGTCAATCTTTCGGCATCGGAGCCGAAGCGCAGGTGGCCTGACGGCAAGTTCATCGCGACGCTGCAGGGTGCGCGGAAACGTTTTCCAGAGATGCCCATGATCATAATGGGCCTTCCGGGTGAATGGAGAAGCGTGCAGGAGATTGCCAACGCTGTGCAGGCGTTGCCGGCGGAAACCCCGCGCCTGCGCGATGCGCTTGCACTGGTCGGCACCGCCGACATGGTGTTCACACCCGACACGAGCATTTCGCACGCGGCGTCGGCTTTTCGAAAGCCGTCGCTTGTTCTTCTCAAGCGTGAACACAAAGCCTATTTCCCTTACAATAGCCCGGGAGAGATCGTCTTTTGGGACGACGACAACTTCCAGCTACTCCCGTACGAGACGGTCGCCAAGGCCCTCGATACGCTCTTGACGAAATTCGGGAGTTAACCGCCGGGCGCCGGGATCGTCTAATGGATAGGCGCCGGAAGGCGTTTTCCTCTCCCCAGCGAGCCCTCGTTGACAACCATCCGCGCACTTCTCAGACACTCGGCGACACTCGTGGCATTGATGATGGGCCTGTCCGGCAGGCTAGTCGCACAACACACCGACGATCACGGCGATTGGAAGATGGCGGCGATGGCAAAGCACATGGCCTTCTCGAGCTCGCGGCCGTTGACGTCTGATGACTCGGTTCGCGCGATGGGCATCGTCAGCGAGCTGAGGCAGGCAGTGGCCAAGTATCAGGACGTGAAAGTCGCCGAAGCGGATGGCTACGCGATGTTCGCGCCCCAGATCAAGAATCAACCGCAATATCATTTCACGAAGAAGTGGAATGCGATCCGGAATCAGTTCGGCTTCGACCCAGCGCGCCCAACGTCGCTTCTATACAAGAAGGACACGCAAGGCCAGTTTCACCTGGTCGGGGCGATGTACACTGCGTCGAAGGGAACGTCGGAGGATGCCCTCAACGCTCGCGTCCCTCTCAGCGTTGCGCACTGGCATCGCCACATCAATTGGTGTGTTCCCCCGCTCCGCCAGAAGGAGAGGTGGTCGGAGACGAAAGACGGACGCCCCGTGTTCGGTCCGCTGGGCGTAGCGACCCGCGAAGAGTGCGACGCAGCCAACGGCCGCTTCATCCCTCAGGCGTTCGGCTGGATGGTTCACGCCAACGTGTTCGCGGGCAATGATCTCAAATCCATCTGGCACGACGACCACATGATGGACCACGATCACGCGATGCTCGGAGAGCCGAAGAACCCGGATTGAGTTAGTCCGGGTCGAGTCAGCGCTGGAATCAGAGCGGACTTGCCCAGTGCGGTAAATTGTAGGGATGCCTCCACAATTCATCTATGTAATGAAAGACCTGCGCAAGGTCGTCCCGCCATCGCGGGAGATCCTGCGCGGGATCTGGTTGTCTTTTTACCCTGGTGCCAAGATCGGCGTCCTCGGCGCCAATGGTGCCGGCAAGTCATCTCTGCTCCGCATCATGGCGGGCGTCGATCAGGACTTTCAGGGCGAGGCGTGGCCGCACGAAGGAACGCGCATCGGATATCTATCGCAGGAGCCGCAGCTCGATCCGTCAAAGAACGTCAAGGAGAACGTCGACGTCGCGGTGAAGCCGACGCTGGATCTTCTCAAGAAATTCGAGGAGATATCGAACAAATTCGCCGAGCCGATGTCGGACGACGAGATGACTAAGCTGCTGGACCAGCAGGCCAAGGTGCAGGAGAAAATCGACGCCGCCAACGCGTGGGATCTCGATCGCAAGATCGAGATCGCGATGGATGCGCTGCGTCTTCCGCCGGCAGATGCCGACGTCAGCAAACTCTCTGGTGGCGAAAAGCGCAGGGTCGCGCTCTGCCGCACCTTGCTCGAGGAGCCCGACATGCTCCTTCTCGACGAGCCGACCAACCACCTCGACGCCGAATCGGTCGCCTGGCTCGAGCGGTACCTCGCTGAATTTCCCGGTACCGTCGTGGCGGTCACGCACGACCGATATTTTCTCGACAATGTCGCCGGCTGGATTCTCGAGCTCGATCGCGGCGCCGGCATTCCCTACGAAGGAAACTACAGCTCATGGCTCGACCAGAAGCGTAGCCGACTCGCCACGGAAGAGAAGCAGGCATCCGCGCGGCAGCGAACACTCGAGCGCGAGCTGGAGTGGGTGCGGATGTCTCCTCGGGCGAGGCAGTCGAAGAGCAAGGCGCGCATCCAGAAGTACGAGGAGCTCGCGACAGCCGCGGAAGGCGACAAGATCATGCAGAATGAGATCGTCATCCCGCCGCCCGCGCGACTCGGCAACGATGTTGTGATCGCGAAAGGCCTGAAAAAGGCGTACGGCGACAAGGTGCTGTTCGATGATCTCTCGTTTTCGCTACCGCGCGGCGGAATCGTGGGAATCATCGGACCGAACGGCGCGGGAAAAACCACGCTGTTCAGAATGATCACCGGACAGGAGAAACCGGACGGCGGGTCGCTAACCGTTGGAGACACTGTGCAGTTTGCGTACATGGACCAGACTCGCGACCTCACCGATACGAATACCGTCTACAAGGAAGTGAGCGAAGGGAACGACGTTATCATGGTTGGGAAGCGCGAGATGCAGGCGCGCGCGTATCTGGCGCAGTTCAACTTCAAGGGGCCGGATCAGCAGAAGAAGGTGAAAGACCTATCCGGCGGAGAGAGGAACCGGCTGCACCTCGCCAAGCTTCTGAAATCTGGCGGCAATCTGCTGCTGTTGGACGAGCCGACTAACGATCTGGATGTAGACACGTTGCGTGCGCTCGAAGAAGCGCTGATCGGCTTTGCGGGATGCGCAGTGGTTATCTCGCACGATCGGTTGTTTCTCGACCGCATCGCGACGCACATCCTGGCATTCGAGGGAAACTCGGAGACGGTGTGGTTCGAGGGCTCGTATCGCGACTACGCCGAGGATTTCAGGAAGCGGAAGGGCGCGGACGCTGATCGGCCGCACCGGATCGCGTACAAGAAGCTCGTCCGGCGTTAAGATATGTAGTCGCGATTCCCGGAGGTTTCATGCGGCCACTCGCCTGGGTTGGTGTGTTGCTCATCGTCGGAGGGCTCATCATCGTCGCGATGCGCGGCATCCCGTACACGAAGAGCAGAAACGAAGTTGAGGTAGGACCCCTCAAGGTCACCTCGCA
>DASXYR010000168.1:0-11870 GCA_036502385.1 Gemmatimonadaceae bacterium | reverse complement strand
GCTACGAATTCGGCTGGGGCGCCGAAGATTGGGACAAGCTCGCGGCGGGAATCATCGCCGGCCATATCATCGAGTGCGGCGCGCAGTGCTCGGGCGGCAATTGCCTGTACGACTGGAGATCGATTCCTGATCTGGCCAACGTCGGCTATCCGCTCGTCGAAGCGAGAGCCGACGGCACCTTCGTCGTCACCAAACATCCGGGCACCGGCGGAAGAGTCTCCGTGCCGACAGTGACTGAGCAACTCGTGTACGAGATGGGCGATCCTCATTCATATATCACTCCTGACGTAATCGCCGACTTCACGACGATCCATCTCGACGATGATGGCGCTGATCGCGTGAGTGTCTCCGGCATCAAAGGCAAGCCGCCCACCGACAAGCTGAAAGTATCAATCGCCTATCGCGCGGGATTCAAGGCGGTGGGGACTCTCGTATACGCGTGGCCCGACGCGCTCGACAAGGCCAGGCTCGCCGAGACGATTCTTCGCGAGCGGCTCGACCGGCTTGGACTCAGGTTCGATCGTATTCTCGCTGAGTTCGTTGGGGCAAACGCGACTCACGGGCGCCTCGCCGGCGACGACCGCGATGCGCCTGAGGTTCAGCTCCGATTCGGGGTTCGTGGGGCCGATCGCGCCGCGGTGGAACGATTCACGCGAGAAATCGCACCGCTCGTGCTCAATGGTCCCCCGAGCGTCACCGGATTCGCCGGCGGCAGACCCAAGGTCGAAGAGATCGTCGCGTATTGGCCCGCACTCGTGGACAAATCGGTTGTGAAATCCAAAGTGGACATCCTCGCATGAAAGTCCGCCTTCTCGACATCGCGCACGCGCGTTCGGGGGATAAGGGCGACACCGCGAACGTCGGCGTGATCGCGCTCGAGCCGCGCTGGTACGTGGTCCTCGATCAGTTCGTGACACAGAAAGCCGTCTCCGAACACTTTCGCGGCATGATCGAAGGCAGCGTCGACCGCTTCGAGCTGCCGAACCTCGGCGCGCTCAACTTTCTCCTGCACGGCGCGCTCGACGGCGGCGGTACCCTGTCTCTCAAGACCGACGCACAGGGCAAAGTTTACTCCACGGCACTCCTTCGCATGGTCATCGACGTACCGGACACCATTGCGAAGCGGCTCGGACTCCCAAAGGCGCCATGAACAACGTTCGAATGAGTGCCGAGGGGGCGATCGGCTGGATTACGCTCGCGCGGCCTGCGAAAAAGAATGCGCTCGATCGCACGACGGCCAACGAGCTCGCCGAGGCCCTGTTTGCGCTCAGCGAATCGCCAGTGAACGTCGTGGCGATCGACGCCGAGGGCTCGGATTTCTGCGCCGGCGCGGATCTCGGCGCTCTCGAGCAGATGCTCGACGCGCCGCGGGCCGCGCACCTTGACGATGCCAAAGCCCTGGGGCACGTGTTCCACACCATTCGCCGCATGGACAAGCCCGTCGTCGCGCTGGTGCGGGGACGCGCTTTTGGAGGAGGAGCTGGGCTCGCCACAGCTTGCGACATCGTGCTCGCGCACGAGGATGCGCGCTTCGCGTATCCCGAGGTCACGGTTGGGTTCGTACCGGCGATGGTGATGACGATGCTGCGTCGATCCGTTGGCGAGAAGCACGCATTCGATCTCGTGAGCACGGGGCGAATTCTGTCGGCGGAGGAGGCGAAGCAGATCGGCCTGGTCTCTCGGGTGTTCGCGTCGAAAGAGTTCGATCCACTTTGCAAGGCAGTGTTGGAGCAGCTGTCGAAACAACCCACGACGTCGATGGCTGCGACGAAGGCGCTCTTCTACAAGCTCGACAACATTGGATTTCTCGACGGAATCTCGGCCGGGATTGTCGCGAATGCGGACGCGCGCGCGACGAGCGATTTCCGGGACGGCGTCAAGCGATTTACAAATCGGAAGAAGGAGCAATGAGTCCATTCCTGACCGCCAAGCTCGCGTTGATGCTCGTCGCGGCGATTCTCCTCGGCTGGGGCATCCGCACCGACGACAGCGCTCTCAGATGGGCGGGGATCGGCTTTCTTTTCATCGCACTGATCCTTCGATTCTTCAAGCCCACTCGACGCCCCGATTCGTGAGGTCGATCAAGCCTTCTCCATCAGCTCGGAACGTGACGCCTCCGCGGCCCACTACCATAGTCGAGGCCCCGCGCCTCTCGCGAAAGCTTGGTGTCGACCTGGTTCTCGCGAGCGAGACCCTTCAGTACACTGGCAGCTTCAAGTTTCGCGCGGCATACAGCGTCGCCTCGCACGTAGCGCAAGCGCACATCATAACCGGCTCCTCCGGCAATTTCGGCCAGGCAATGGCCTACGCCTGCTCGCTCTTCGGGAAGCGCTGCACGGTCGTGATGCCATCGACGGCAACGAAGATCAAGGTCGACGCCGTCCGCGAATACGGCGCTACGGCGGATCTAATCGACGTCAGGAAGATCAGTCGCCTGGATAGAGTTGCCGAGCTCGCAAGCCAGTTCCCCGACGCTTATATCGCGAGCCCCTACGACGACGCTCTTGTAATCGAAGGAAATGCCGGCCTCGCGACGGAGCTGTTCGCGCTCGATCTCGATCTCGACGTCATCATTGCGCCGATCGGAGGTGGTGGGCTCACGTCCGGCTTGGTGAAGGCAGTCCAGAAGAGTGGAAAGAGCACCCAGGTCTTCGCCGCTGAGCCGGCCCTGGCAAACGATGCCGCCGAATCCTTCAGGGCCGGACACATTGTGGCTGCCCCTGCAGAGTCGACCACCATCGCCGATGGCGCGCGGGTAGCAAGGCTGGGCGATAAGAACTGGGAGATCCTCAGTCACGGCCTCACCGGCGTGATCGAGGTGTCGGAGGAGCAGATCAAGGAAGGAGTGAGGCTCTTGTTCGCGCTCGCCAACCTGAAGGCTGAGCCCACGGGGGCGCTCGCCCTCGGTGCTGTTATCGCCGAGCCGGCGCGCTTCAAGGGGAAGCGCGTTTGCTGCGTGATCAGCGGGGGAAATGCCGACCCTGCATTGTACGCGCAGCTCGTAGAAGGAATCTGACGACACTCCAGTTTCCGGCGGCGCAACAGTTACGTGCGCGAAGCATCGCCACATCGATCCAGCTTGCGTCGCTAGCTTTCATGTGATGGCGAGCCCGACACTTCAGGACGCGCGAGATCTCCTCAAGAGTGCCTTCGGCTACGAGAAGTTTCGTCCGGGGCAGGAGGCGGCTGTGTCGGCGATTCTCGCCGGCCGCGATACTGTCGTCGTCCTCCCGACAGGCGGCGGCAAATCGCTCTGCTTCCAGGTTCCCGCGCTGCTGCTGCCCGGACTGACCGTTGTGGTTTCGCCGCTCATCTCGCTGATGAAAGATCAGGTCGATGCGCTCGTCGCCAAGGGCCTCCCGGCGACGTTCATCAACAGCACGCTTTCCTCGTCGCAGGTTTCCGACCGTCTAGCCCGCGTGGAGCGGGGCGAGATCAAGCTGCTGTACGTCGCGCCTGAACGCTTTGACTACGGCAAGACCGCGGAGCGCCTCCGCAAAATCGGCGTGTCGCTCCTGGCGATCGACGAAGCGCACTGCATAAGCCAGTGGGGGCACGATTTCCGCCCGAGCTATCTTCGCGTCAAGAACGTGCACGAGGCACTGGGCTCCCCGACAACGATCGCGCTTACGGCGACGGCGACTCCCGACGTGCGCCGCGACATCGCCCGCGAGCTGGCGCTCAGAAATCCCGAAACGATTATTACGGGCTTTGACCGGCCGAATCTCACCTACTTCGTGATTCCGGTGAGGAACGACGCCGAGAAAGAGCAGCAGATTGTTTCGATCCTGAGGAAGCACGAAGGTCTCGCCGTCATTTATGCATCGACGCGCAAAGCTGTCGATCATCTGACGACTGTGCTCGAGCGTGCGCGAATCTCCGCGGCTGGTTACCACGCCGGACTCGACGACGTGCGGCGCCACGAGGTGCAAAACGCATTCATGTCCGAGAAGATCCGGGCGATTGTTGCGACCAACGCGTTCGGGATGGGGATCGACAAGCCGAACGTCCGCCTTGTCATCCACTACGCGATGCCGGGGACCCTCGAGGCTTATTATCAGGAGGCAGGGCGAGCCGGGCGCGACGGAAATCATTCCGATGTCTTTCTCCTCCACGCCTTTCCCGACCGCTTCACGCACGAGTTTTTCATCAAGGGTTCCTACCCGGAGAGAGTAGTAGTGGAGCAGGTCTACGAAGCCCTGCGAAAACTCTCCGACGGCCAGGGTTTCGTCAGTGCGCAGCCGGAAGATCTCGTGCGCGCCGTCAAGGAGAAGGTCAGCAGCCGGGAGATCGAGGGCGCGATCAAGATTCTCGAGCGCAGCAAAGCGGTCGCGTCGAGCAACGGAGAGCAGGCCCGCGTACACGTGCGGCTCCTCGCGACGCCCGAGCGGATCAAGCGGGAGCTCACCGGAGTGGCGAACCCCGAGCTCGGTTTGCTCCGCTCGCTGTGGCGCGGAGTCGGAGCGTCGCTCAAGAGCGGCGCGGTGGTGGATCTCGATGGATTGCCGCCGGGCATCGGAGGTGCCGTCCGATCGATTCCGCTTCTCGAATCGCTCCAGGACCGTCAGTTCCTCACCTGGGAGCGACTCGGCGCCGGTCTCTATCTGGCCGACAGGAGCGCGCCGATCACGAAGTATTCGATAGATTGGGCACTCACCGACCGCCGTCGCAACGCCGAAATTTCCAAGCTCCAGGCGGTCCAGAAATACGCCTACACGAAAGATTGTCGACGAGGCTTCGTGCTTCGCTATTTCGGCGATCCCGCGGCGCGTTCGAAGTGCGCGGGCTGCGACAACTGTCTTGGAATTTCCGCTGTCGCCAGCGTCGTCGAGGACAAGCCCAGCCGGCGAAGGGATAAGGGCCGCCCTCAGGCAAGGTCCACGGCTCCTGACGCGGACGATGTCTCTCTTGGCCCGGCAGAGGAGAAAGTCCTCGCCGGCCTCAAGACTGTGCGCAGCCGAATCGCCCGCGAGGAACAAGTGCCGGCGTATATTGTATTCTCCGATCGTACTCTCGCGGAGCTCGCGGTTCGGCGTCCCCGATCATTGAGCGCGTTTCAGGATGTTCGCGGAGTCGGTCCGATGAAGCTGGAGCGATACGGCGCGCGCTTTCTCGCCGCGATTGCCGAGCTGGACGAAACCGAGGCCGCGTAGAACGCAGCGCGCCCGCAACCTGTGTCATGAATTCGATGAAGCAAATGAATCGGCTTTACGTCGTCCGGCTTTGCCGCGCTGCGGTTTTCACTGTGGCGTGTCTTTCCGCGGCCCCTCTCGCGCTTGCGCAGCTGCAGACCGTCGGCGCTCCCGGCAGTCCGCTTCCTTACGATCCGGCAGTTACGGTCGGCACTCTTCCGAATGGGATGCGCTACTACATCCGCGAGAACCACAAGCCGGAGAAGCGCGCCGAGCTCCGGCTGGTAGTCAACGCCGGTTCCGTGCTCGAGGACGAGGATCAGCGAGGACTTGCGCACATGGTTGAGCACATGGCCTTCAGGGGAACGAAAAAATTCCCGGGCAATCAGGTCTCGAGTTACCTCGAATCGGTGGGAATGCGCTACGGTCCCGACATCAACGCGTTCACGAGCTTCGACGAGACGGTGTACATGATCACGATCCCCACTGACACGGCCGCGATCGTCGACAAGGGATTCCAGATTTTATCCGAGTGGGCGCACAACCTCGCCTTTGACACATCGCAGATCGCGAAAGAGCGCCCTGTAGTAATTGAGGAATGGCGCCTCGGCCAAGGCGCCGAGAACCGGATGCAGAACAAGTGGTTTCCGGTTCTGTTCACCGGGTCCCAGTACGGTGAGCGACTTCCGATCGGCGATAAGACGATCCTCGAGACCTACAAGCCCGAAACCCTGCGAAGATTCTACGACACCTGGTATCGCCCGGATCTGATGGCGGTCGTTGCCGTCGGTGACTTCGACAAGAAAACAGTCGAAGGACTTATCACGCGCTACCTGGGAGCCATTCCCCGCGCGACCAATCCGCGGCCGCGCAAATCGTTTCCCGTGCCCTCGCACGACAGCACGCTCGTCTCCATCAACACCGACAAAGAGGCGACGCGCTCGACCATCCGGCTGATGTATAAGGAGCCGAAGAGATCCAATACCACCGTCGCCACCTACCGGCAGCGCCTGGTGGAAGAATTGTTCGGCAGCCTGTTCAACGACCGTTTCTCCGAGATCACCCAGAAGCCAAACCCGCCATTCATCAACGCGTACGCTTCGCAGGGTGGACTGGTCCGGTCGGCCGAGTCTTTCTCGCTTACCGCGATCGTCGCCGATAACGGCATTCCGCGCGGACTCAGCGCGCTGCTCAGCGAAGGGGAGCGAGTCCGTCGTTTTGGTTTTCTCCAGTCCGAGCTCGACCGCGCGAAGAAGGATTTTGAGCGTGGAATCGAGCAGGCCTACGCAGAACGCGAAAAAACCAACTCGAGCGTCTACGCGCAGTCCTACGTTTCGTCCTTCCTCGAGTCAGAACCCTCGACGAGCCTCGATTGGGACCTGGTCGCGATCAAGAAGTTCCTTCCCACGATTACGCTCGCGGAAGTGAACGGGCTTGCGGGCGAATGGATGACGACAAAAAACCGGGTGCTCGCTACGACCTCGCCCGAAAAGCCCGGCATTGTGAACCCTTCGCCCGGCGAGCTGATGCTGGCGTTCGAGGCGGTGAAGGGCGCGGATATCGCGGCTTACACCGAGACAGCGCCTTCCTCCAGGCTTGTCAACGTCGACCCCGTTGGCGGACGCGTCGTATCGGAGACACAAATCAAGAGTGTCGGCATCACCGAATGGAGGTTGTCCAACGGCGTTCGGGTCTTGCTCAAGCCAACCGACTTCAATGCCGATCAGATCAACTTTACAGCGTACAGCCCCGGCGGCGCCTCACTGCTGTCCGACGCGAGCTTCATCGCCGCCAGCGCGGCGGACCTCATTCCAATGACAAGCGGCGTCGGCACATTCTCAGTCATCGACCTGCAAAAGTATCTGGCGGGCAAACAAGTCAGCGTTTCGCCCAACATCGAGAATCTCAGCGAAGGAATCTCGGGGAACGGCTCGCAGCGTGACGTCGAGACCATGCTCCAGCTGGTGTACCTCTATTTCACTCAACCCCGCCTCGACACTTCCCAGGTAAATACGTTCTTCGGGCGCTACAAAGGCGTCCTCGCGAACCGCAGCGCCAGCCCGGAAGCCGCGTTCAGTGACACTCTGCAAGTCACCCTCGCGCAGCACTCCGTGCGCGAGCAGCCGGTGTCGGCCGAAATGCTCGATCGCATCGACGCGGCGAAATCGTTCGCCTTCTACAAGGACAGATTTGCCGATGCCAGCGGGTTCACCTTCGTTTTCGTGGGCAACTTCGATCTCGACTCGGTAAAGCCTCTCGTTGCCAGGTGGCTCGGCTCGCTTCCTTCGACGGGAAAGAAGGAGACCTGGCGGGACACCGGCGTTCGTCCTCCCGCGGGAGTCGTACAGCGTGTGGTTAAAAAGGGCGCCGAGCCCAAGGCGCGCACAGCGCTCGTTTTCACCGGGCCGTTCGAGTTCACGCGACAGAATCGCTATTATCTGAGCGCTCTTGCGGAGCTTCTCAACATCAAGCTTCGCGAAGCGCTGAGGGAGAACATGGGAGGCACCTACGGCGTCAGCGTCTCCCCGGGCGCCGCCCGCGATCCCGTGCCGTCCTACCGCTTTTCGATTGGATTCGGTTCTGCGCCCGAGCGTCTCGAGGATCTTACCGCTGCTGCGCTCGTGCAGATCGACAGCGTGAAGAGGTTCCCGACGACGCCGGAGTACCTCAACAAAGTGAAGGAGGCGGCGTTGAGGGCGCGCGAGACTGCCATCAAGCAGAACGGGTATTGGATGGCGCAGATCTCGACGTTCGACCAGAACGGGTGGCCGCTCGACGAAATCCCCAACGGCGACAAGCTGATCACGTCACTGACGGCGGAAAATCTGCAGCACGCCGCGCAGCTGTATCTTCGCACCGACAACTACGTGCGCGTGTCTCTCTATCCAGAGAACTTTCCAGCCATGGGGAACAAGTAGCAACGCGCCAGCCTATGGACGACTCGCTCTACTTCACCGAACAGCATCTCGCCGTCCGCAACATGGTGCGCGAGTTCGCGCGGAGCGAAGTGGCGCCCGTCGCGGCCGAGCTCGATGCGAAAGCCGAGTTTCCCTGGGCGAACGTCAAGAAGATGGGGGAGCTCGGCCTGCTCGGGATCCCGTGGCCGGAGGATCTTGGCGGCGCGGGTCTCGATCTTCTGAGCTACATGATCGTCATCAACGAGATGGCCAAGGTTGATGCATCGCACGCCATCACCATTTCCGCCCACACCACGCTCGGCACGTCTCCCATCGTAAACTTCGGGACGACCGCGCAGAAAAAGCGATACGTGCCCTTGCTTGCGGCTGGCAAGGTTCTCGGCGGGTTCGGACTGACGGAGCCAGGCGCGGGTAGCGACGCCGCCAGCACGCGCTCGACCGCGGTGCGCAAAGGCGCTCACTACATTCTGAACGGCTCAAAGATCTTCATCACTCACGGGGGAGTGGGAGAGATCTTCATCGTCACCGCCGTTACAGATCCGGGCAAGGGAACGAAAGGCATTAGCTCCTTCATCGTAACCAAGGAAGCGAGTGATCTCGACAAAATGCCCGGCCTCGGCATAGGTCACGACGATTCGCTGACTGCGATGCGCGGATTTCGGGCGGGGAAGAAGGAAGACAAGCTCGGCTGGCGCGCATCAGACACCCGGTCGCTCGTGTTCGAGGACGTCGAGGTACCCGCCGAGAATCTTCTCGGAGAGGAGGGTGAGGGCTTCAACAATTTTATGCGCACCCTTGATTCCGGCAGGGTCGGTATCGCTGCTCTCTCGCTCGGCATCGCCGAGGGAGCGTTCGAGCAGTCGCTTCGCTATTCGACGCTGCGAAAGCAGTTCGGCCAGCCGATCTCGAACTTTCAGGGAATCCAGTTCCAGCTTTCCGACATGGCAACGGAAATCGAGGCTGGCAAGCATCTCATGTTTCACGCGGCGTGGCTTGCGCAGAACAAGCAGCCATTCAGCAAGCAGGCGGCGATCGCCAAGCTGTTCTGCTCGGAGCTCGCCATGCGAACGACGATCAAGGCAATCCAGATCCATGGCGGCTATGGGTACACCAAGGAATATCCCGTTGAGCGTATGTTTCGGGATGCGAAAATCTGCGAGATCGGCGAAGGGACCTCGGAGATTCAACGCCTGGTTATCGCGCGGCATCTACTGAAGGAGTTGGCGGATTGACCTATTCCGAGATCGCCAAGAGTCTCAGACTCCCCCTCGGCTTTGTCTTCGGGATCTCCTATCTGATTTTTGCGGCTCCGACCCCACTCACCCTCGCGGTGGGTGGGGCAATCGCGTTGATCGGGGTGATTATCCGGGGCTGGGCTTCGGGCCACATCTCAAAAAATGAGCGCTTGGCGACGACCGGTCCCTATGCCCACACCAGAAACCCGCTCTACTTTGGGAGCTTCCTGATCGCGGCCGGGTTCGCAATTGCTGCCCACTGGGCGCTGTTGCTGGTCGTAGTCGCCTTCTTCGTCCTGATCTACGCGCCCACCATGCAGCGCGAGCGCGCCAACATCGCGGGCAGATTTCCCGAGGCGTACGAAACCTACAGCGCCAACGTCCCGGCATTCGTTCCGCGACCCACGCCGTGGAAGGCGACCCACCCCGAAGACGGCGGCGGTTTCAGCCTCGATCTGTATATGAAGCATGGTGAGTGGAAGGCTGGGCTGACCTACGTCCTCGTCATCGCCTGGCTAACCTGGATCGCCATGAACGGTGAGCCCGCCAGTCAGCTCATCCGCCGAGCTGTGACCGGAGCCTGAGTCCAGCCGTCACATATTTGCCCGAAACGCCGGCGCGTGCACCGAGCGCGTCCAGTCTCGTAAGTTGTTGTCGGCGTTGCGGAAACACTCGGTGTGGCGGTAGATTATAGGCACTGACTGTGGCTCCCCATGCATGGGGCACCCGCGCGACTCGCGGGTCCCGGACACATGGAGCGGGGGGCGCCGAAGGTGATGTAATCTGGCATTCATATACGCGGCCCTGTAGCACGACCGCGCGGACTTTTTTGGACCGTCAATCTCTTCGCTCGTCGAGTCGCCGAGCATTGGGGTGAGACGGCGACAATGAAAAGAGAAATCCTCATTAACGCGGCTCCGCGCGAAACGCGGATCGCGATTCTGGAGGACGCGAAGCTCGTAGAGCTCCTCGTCGATCGTCCAGACAACCGACGCATGGTCGGTGACATTTATCTCGGTCGTGTCGATGCTGTTCTTCCCGGCATCCAGGCCGCCTTCGTCGACATAGGCACCGAAAAGAGCGCCTTCCTGCACGCGTCGGATCTTGTCCGTCAGTCCGCCGATGAAGCCGAGGATGACGATGACGATGAGGAAGATGACGAGCCAGAAGAGCCGGTCGAGAAGAAGAACGGCAATTCTCATCGCGGCAATGGACGGCGCGCCAAGGCTCCGCCGATTCAGGAAGGCCTCAAGCGCGGCCAGGAGATTCTGGTTCAGATCTCGAAAGAGCCCATCTCCACGAAGGGTCCCCGCGTAACGGCTCAGATTTCCCTCGCCGGCCGCTTCCTCGTCTACATCCCCGATTCCTCGAAGGTTGGCGTAAGCCGCAAAATCGGCTCGTCCGCCGAGCGGGCGCGCCTGAAGGAGCAGGTCCAGGCGATCCTTCCGGAAAAATCGGGTGGGGTGATCGTCAGGACCGTCAGCGAGGATGTGACGCCCGAGATGCTGCAGCGCGAGCTGAACAGCCTCATGGCTCAGTGGAAGAAAATCAAACGGAAGATGCACTTTCAAAAGGCCCCGTCGCTCGTGAACCGCGAGAGCGGACTCACCCGCGGACTCGTGCGAGACATCTTCAGCGACAAGGTCGACAGCCTGAGCGTAGACTCGAAGCAGGTCTACAATGAGATTTGCGGCTACCTGAAGGACATCGCCCCTGATCTCATCGCTCGCGTACGCCTCCATGAATCCCAGGTACCGCTGTTCGACAACTCGGGGATCGAGTCCGAGATCAGGGACATCTTCAAGCGGCGCTGCGATCTGCCGTCGGGCGGTTATCTAATCGTCGAGCCGACCGAGGCGCTCGTGTCGATCGACGTGAACTCCGGCCGGTACACCGGCAAGAAGGATCCCGAAAAGACTGTCCTGCGCACGAACATGGAGGCCGCGCAGGAGGTCGCCCGTCAGCTCAGGCTGCGCGACGTCGGCGGAATCATCGTCTGCGATTTCATCGACATGGAGACGAAGGCGAACCGCGACAGAGTGCTCCAGGAACTGAGGCAGCACCTCTCACGCGACAGAGCCCGCACGAAAGCATTCGCGGTCAGCGACCTCGGCTTGATCGAGATGACGCGTCAGCGAGTCAGGCAGAGCCACTACCAGTCGTCCACCGAAGCTTGCCCGACGTGCAACGGAACGGGACGAGTGCTTACGCCCGAGACCATCGTCCGCCGGATGGAGCGCTCGGTGAAGCGTATGGCGGTGGAAGGGCGACGGGACAACCTGCTGGTCAAGCTGCATCCCGACGTGGCCATGTACGTGCTCGAGCAGGAGCGCGATTTGGCGCAGAAGCTTCAGAAGGCGGCGAATTTCTCGCTGGAGTTCCGCGACGATCCGCTGCTCAAGCCTGATGAGTTCAAGCTTGTGGTCAAGGCGCAGGGAAGGGACGTCACGCAACAATACGCCATCGCTTAGACCGGGGCGTTCAGATTGGGACGTTGCCTGGCATCCACAAAACTGAAGCAGGGAGCTCTCAGCTTTGCAGCCGGAGCTTCATAGCCTATCTATCGGCGTGGGAATACGAACCGG
>DASXYR010000167.1:0-4871 GCA_036502385.1 Gemmatimonadaceae bacterium | reverse complement strand
GACCGCGAGTTCAACGAGGAATCGAAGGCGGCTGCCAATCGCACCTATTCCCAGTCCGTTGCGGTAACGAAGGACGTCATCAACTCGGTTCGGATCGGAAAGACTCCGAACATCAGAAAGATCAAGCGCGTGGTGCAGGGCATCGTCGACCAGGTGCTGAATGAGGAGACTTCTCTCATCGGCCTGACTGCGATCCGCGACTACGACGAGTACACGTTCACGCATTCCGTGAATGTGTGCATCTTCTCCATCGCCCTCGGACGCCGGCTCGGGATGACCAAGCTCCAGCTGTACGAGCTCGGACTTGCCGCGCTGATGCACGACATTGGGAAATCACGCGTGCCGCTCGATCTCCTTCAGAAGACCGGCGAGCTCACCGACGAGGAATGGAAGTGGATGGCAGCGCATCCGTGGCTCGGTGTGCTCGTTCTGTTCCAGTTCCGCCGGCAGCAGGAAGAGCTCTCGTACCGCGCGATGACGGTGTGTCACGAGCATCACATGAAGATCGACCTCACAGGGTACCCGAAGGCGATTCGCCCGCGCCAGGTGAGCCTGCTTAGCAGGATCGTATCCATCGCGGACGGCTACGATGCCGCGACCTCGCGCCGCGTTTATAAAACGGAAGTCCTGGCACCTTCGGCGGTGCTGGAGGAAATGCGGGACAACCCGCGACGCGGCCTCGACCAGGTGCTCGTCAAGGCATTCATCAATCTGCTCGGCATCTATCCCGTGGGGACGCTCATCGTCCTCGACACCTTCGAGCTCGCCATCGTCTCGGCGTCAAACCCGAATCCCGAGGCATTGTCGAGGCCGATCGTTAAGATTATCAGCGACGCACAGGGCAACAGAGTCAGCCCGCCGCTCACAATAGACCTCGCTGTGCCGGAGGCCGGTGGCCAGTACGCGCGCACAATCATCAAGACGGCGGACCCCGAACGGTATGGCATCACCCCTGGCGACTACCTCATCTAACGCGATCACGCGTCGATTCGACGCACTACACAAAGAATCCCGCCGCGCATTGGTCTGCTACGTCACAGCGGGCCATCCAGATCCGTCGAGGTCGCTGGCCATTCTCCATGCGCTCGAGGAGGGCGGCGCCGACATCGTCGAGCTCGGTGTCCCGTTCTCTGATCCGATAGCGGACGGACCGATCATCCAGGCCAGCTCGCAGCAGGCACTCGATAAGGGGATGACGTACGACGGGGTGCTGAGCCTCGTTGAAAACGCCCGACTCAAAATCCCAATCGTTCTCTTCAGCTATCTAAATCCCGTGCTCGCCGCTGGCTCCGACGCGCTTGTCCGCGCAGCCGACGCGGGCGCGAGCGGGATCCTTATCACTGACATTCCCGTCGGCGCCGATCCGGAACGCGAGCAGTGGCTTGGGAATAGCCCGTTGGCTTTCATCAGGCTGGTCGCGCCCACCACGCCGCGTGAGCGCATGATGGAGATTGCCCGGCACGGCAGCGGGTTCGTTTATCTTATCAGTCGCCTCGGCGTCACCGGTTTGCAGGAAACCACATCGACCTCTCTTCCGGAAACGATCTTGCGACTGCGCTCGACAACATCATTGCCGATATGCGTGGGATTCGGGATATCGACAGCGGCACAGGCGCGAACCGTCGGAGCCCTCGCCGACGGCGTCGTAGTCGGGAGCGCCATAGTGCGTGCGGCGGAGGAAAGTCCCGCCGCCGTCCTTGCGCTCACCCGGAGCCTGAGACAGGCCCTCGATGCCTAGCGCTCGCGCGACGATGGATGTCGTGACCCTCAAGGCGATGCGATTTCACGCCCGCATCGGTGTGCTCCCGCACGAAGCCGAGATCGCGCAGTCGATTGAGGTCGACGCATCTCTATGGGTCCGGCGTAGAGACGGCCAGCTCTCGGCCAAGGATATCGTCGACTATCGCCGCGTGTATGACATGGTCGCGGACGTCGTCACCAAAGGCCACATCAGTTTTCTGGAAGAGGTTGGCGAACTGATCGCAGAGCGCGCGCTCGAGCTCCCACTTGTCTCGAAGGTGAGGATAGCCGTCCGGAAGCCCAACGTCGCGCTGCCGGGACCGCTCGCATACGCCGAGGTGGCACTCGAGCGAGAGCGTGCGTGAAGGACATCGCATACGTAGCGCTTGGCTCCAATCTCGGCCAGCGTGAAGTATTTTTGGCGAAGGCACGAGACGCAATTGCCCGGCTCGCCGGAACGCGCGTGTTGGGTCAGACCGAAGTCCTCGAGACTGCTCCGATCGGGCCAATAGCGCAGGGACCCTTTCTCAATCAGATGATCGCAATCGAAACAGTGCTGGCGCCGTCCGAGCTGCTCGCGGAGCTCCACCGCATTGAAGCCGACGCCGGTCGCATTCGCGACGCCCGCTGGGGACCGCGCACTCTCGATCTGGACATTGTTCTGTTCGAGAAGCAGGCGGTGCGCGAGCCCGGACTTACGGTGCCGCATCCTGAGCTGTCCAATCGCGATTTCTGGCTGCAGGAGCTCACTGAGCTGCGGAGCGCACGCGTTGAATAAGCCGAATTTGGAACAGCGTCCTGTGACGGTGCGCGATTTCGCGGAGCGCAAACGGAAGGGCGAGAAGCTCGTCGTAATGACGGCATACGACGCTCTGTTCGGCAGGCTCGTGGACGAATCGGGAGTCGACGCGATTCTCGTAGGCGACTCCGTTGGAACGGCGATCATGGGATACTCCTCGACGCTCCCCGTGACTCTCGATCACATGATCTACCATGCCTCAGCGGTGCGGCGGGGCGCGAAGAGGGCCCTGATCATAATCGATATGCCCTTCCTTTCTTACCAGGCGAGCATCGAGAGCGCGGTGCTCAACTGCGGGCGCGCGATTCAGGAATCGGGCGCCGGCGCGGTGAAGGTCGAGGGTGGAAGCCCGGAGATGCTGGACACGGTTCACGCGCTCGTGCGCACGGGGATCCCCGTTGTCGCGCACATCGGATTTACACCGCAGTCGGTCAACACGCTGGGCGGTGCGCGCGTCCAGGGTCGGGAAGAAGAGGGCGCGGAACGACTCGTTACAGAGGCTAAGGGACTGGAGAAGGCGGGAGCTTTCGCCATTGTGCTCGAGCTCGTTCCAGCTGCGGTCTCTGCGCGCGTCACCAAAGCGGTAGGGATTCCAACTATAGGAATTGGGGCTGGTGTGGAGTGCGACGGTCAGGTGCTGGTTCTCCCCGACGTTCTGGGACTGAACGACACCTTCGAGCCCAAGTTTCTCAAGAAATACGCGGAGATGGCGGAGGAGGTGCGCACCGCGGTCGCCGACTGGGCGCGCGATGTGAGGAACGGCACCTATCCGGACGCGGACCACAGCTTCTGACGATGCAGTCCGTCGAAACACTGGCCGAAATGCGCGGCGTGGTTGCGAACGCGAGAGCGAATGGCAAAAGCATAGCCTTTGTCCCGACGATGGGCGCGCTCCACGACGGACATCTCACATTGGTGGACGAAGCGAAGCGCATGGCAGACATCGTCGTCATGAGCATCTTCGTCAATCCGCTGCAGTTCGGGCCGAGCGAGGACTTTGACCGTTATCCCCGCATGCTCGGCGAGGATTCGAAGCTGGCGGAAGCGAGAGGAGTGGATTTTATCTTCGCCCCAACCAGGGAAGACATGTATCCCGAGCATGCACCTGTGGTGATCGTGCATCCCGGCAGCGTGGGGAAGGAGTGGGAGGGAGCAGTACGGCCGCACCACTTTGAGGGGGTGCTCACCGTTGTCGCGAAGCTGTTCAACGTAGTGATGCCGGACGTGGCTGTCTTCGGTCAGAAGGATCTTCAGCAGGTGGCGTGCATCAAGGCGATGGTGCGGGATCTCAACTTTGCCGTCGGTATTCACGTCGTTCCGATCCTGAGAGATCCGGATGGCTTGGCGATGTCGAGCCGCAATCGGTATCTCTCGGCGAAGGACCGCGAGCTCGGGCTGAAGCTGTCGAAGGCACTCTTCGCGGTGCGTGACGCGTTCGCCAAGGGCGAGCGACGGGCGAGCGCGCTCGAGGCGATCGGGTGGCGCATGCTCGAGCGCGTCACCGGACTGACCCCGCGCTACCTCGCGGCGGTGAACGCCGACACATTTCAGCGCGTCAATACCGTGCGCCACGGCGACGCGGCTGTCGGCGCCGTTCGTGTGGGCGAGACGAAACTCATCGACAATATCATCTTCTGATGCCTCGCGTCACGGAGTCGGGATTGCCGGCATGGGCTGAAGTGAGCGAGAGGCGCTTCGCCCACATCCAGCGTGTCACCTCGCTGCTTCGCGCGTGGGGCGCAGCGATGCGCTTGAGCGCAGACGAGGCGAACACGTGGATCGATGCCGGCACGTGGCACGATGCGCTGCGCGATGCGCCGATCGCCGAGCTGCGCGAGATAACCGGCGATCGCACATCTCCCGATGGATTGCTGCACGGTCCGGCAGTGGCAATCAAGCTCGAAGAGGAAGGCGAACGAAGGCAGAGCCTCATCGATGCGATTCGTTATCACACCGTCGGGCATGCGAGCTGGGATCGTACGGGGCGAGCACTTTACATGGCCGACTATCTCGAGCCGGGCCGGAAGTTTCTCGCCGAGGACCGCGGGTTCCTGGCGACCCAGGTTCCGCACAACTTCGAGGGCGTATTTCGCCAGGTGGTTCGCTTCCGGCTGGAATGGTCGGTGCGCGAAGGAAACCACATCTTTCCCGAGACCGTCGAGCTCTGGAACAGCCTGCGGTGACCCTAACGGGGCGTCGCTACGGCAGGATCCTCCTCGCGCTGATCGTTGTGGGTGCACTGGCCTGGTTCGGTGTGCGGGCGTTGAACAGCCGGACGCGCAATAACGTGGTCGCCGTCCCCGACAACGCAAAACCTCCCGTTGGGATTCGG
>DASXYR010000166.1:0-1962 GCA_036502385.1 Gemmatimonadaceae bacterium | reverse complement strand
ACGCAACCACCGCATCGTTCGCGTCGACCCGGTGACCGCGCAGATGCTCGGCGTAGTGGTACCCGCCGGCAGCTTCACTCCCAACGATGTCATCGTGCGCAGCGACAACAGCATCTACTTCACCGACCCGGCCAGCGGCTTCTATCAAGTCTCCCCCGCCGGCGTGCTGACCGGTCCCATGCGACAGGTCGGCCAACCGAACGGCGTCGAGCTCTCCCTCGACGAGAACACGCTTTATGTCGGCGATGTGGGCAATCGCAATATCACCCGATTTCCGGTGGCCGCCAATGGGTCGGTCGATGCGACGCGCGGCACGTTGTTCGTGCAAACCGTGGGCACCCTCGCCGATGGAATGGCCTTCGATTGCGCGGGAAACTTGTACGTGAGCACGCAATCTGGCGTCGAAGTATACGCGCCCGGTGCCACGATGATCGGAACGATTCCCACCGGCGAAGCCTCGAACGCCACGTTTGGCGGCCTCGATCGCAAGACGCTTTACGTGGCCTCGCGCACCCTTCTGAAGGCCGTCACGCTGAGCGTGCCCGGGTTGCCCGACTGATTTCGCTAGCGTAGGTTGCCCGATGGCGTCTTTCGCCAACGGCCTGCAGAGTTAGGCGGTTTTCGGCCCGTGATAGAGTCCACCGATGAAAACGGATGCGCGTGCTCAGTTCGGCCGTCGGACGCTCGATGAGTTGAGGATCGAGGACGAGCCTTCGTTTCGTCACATCGAGCTCTATGCCGATCTGAAAGAGACCTTGCGCCGAGACGGATATTCGTTCCGGATCTTGCCCGAGACTTCTGCGGCAGGATGGGATCGCGCGCTTTTTCTCAACCTGACATTTTGGGGAGCGAACGAGGGTGGCGATGTTCTCGTCGACGAGACCATTCCCGCAGATGTCGTCGCGCATGTGGCTTGGCATCGGCTGGCGACGAAGGCACTGACCCCTTCGCTCGGCGCGCGCTCGTCGGTGGAGGCGCTCTTTCTCGGCGAAGCCATCGCCAGCGCATTCGATCTCTACTTGGTCGGTCGCCTGCTCGGCCACGCGCCGAGCTCATCGTTCCTGGCCACACAAGTGCCGGCGATGGCCGAGGTCGCGGAAAGCGCCGGGCTCGATGAAGACGACTTCGCCAAGCTCCTCCAAGGCGTTGCCGATAACCCGGAGGCTGCATTCGCCAGCCTGCGCGAGCTGTTGTCCGACGTCACCGGCGCCCTCTTCGCCAGCGAACATGCCGAAGGCGCCCTCGATGTACTCGAACGGATCGGATCACACCGCTTCGGTTCGCTCCTGCACCGATACGAGCTCGCCAATTGGATCTTGTACGCGCGTGCCTATGGCAGCCATCAGCCGGCGCCGAACGTGCGCGCCGTCGATCGCGCGCTCCGCGAAGCGAAGGATCCGCTCGAGTGGCTGACCGCAGCGTGGGTCCGGCCCGCGCTCGGTTGAAACGCTACGTCTCAAGAATGGCCGCGCGATCAGTTTGGATCGTCGAAGATCGCGTCGATGATCGGACGCGTGACTTTGGCGATGGCCAGGCACTGCGTGGGACGGCCTTCGTCGTAGAGGATGGCCACTTCGTCGTCCGGCATGAGACCGCGTCTCGCTAGTGGGCAACCGACCAAGGAGGCGCGCACAGTCGCTCCGCGCACGACGAATTCGACGCGCACGATGTGGTCGGTTCGACCCGGACTCGCGGGCTCGACGTCGAGGACTCGACCCGTCGTCTCCATTCCGTAGCGGTAGGTGTTTTCTCGCCGCGCCTTTTCGCGATGCTCGAACCAGCGGAAGGCCGGAAGGATCACCAGCCCGATCGAGGCAGCGAGAAAGGACCACGTCCACATCGAGGCCATCATCAGCGGCACGCAGGCGATGGCCACCAAGAGCGACGCGAAGGCCCAAGGGTACCGAAACGGAACGAATGCGGGGAGGCCGACGGCAGTGCGCACGGAGGGTGAGACAGTCC
>DASXYR010000165.1:0-7237 GCA_036502385.1 Gemmatimonadaceae bacterium | reverse complement strand
GGTGCGCGGTCCCGTCTGCGGCATTCCGGTGACGATCTTCCATCCCGCCTCGGTTTTGATAGACACACTCGCGGGAAAGTCGAATCCCCTCCCCTCGGGATAGAGGAAGAGATTGGTGCCGTTGAAGAGGAGGAAATCGGGACGCGCCCACGTGTTGGCGTTGTCCAGACTGTCAGCGACGTAATCGAAGCGCACCGTGACCTGCCCGGGTCCGCGCGGCTGAATTCGCCAGGTGTCGGGGTCGACCTTGTCCCAGCTGAGCGTCGCTCCCGTCTCCTCGGCGGTAAAGTTCGCGACGTTGCGCGCGAAGTTGTCGATCTCGTACGCGCCGGGCGTCCACGCGGGGAGAGAGAGCACGACCGGTGCGTTGCCACCCACGGTGAAGGTCATCGCCGACGAGACGAGACGCTGGTCGGCGTTCGCCCGCGTGAACGTGACCTGATAGCTGATGTTGGCGATTGGCGCGGATGTCGCGTTGCTCTGCGCGACGAGCTGCGCTGAGACGGGAGCCAGCAGAAAGAGCGCAGCAGAACTGACTTTTTTTCTCATCGGACGCGAGATTCGGGACAGAGAGGTAAAGATGGCCGGAAACGATTGCAAGACTCGTTCGCGGGGACAATGTCCCCTCATGCCGAGTGCTATATTCGGCGTTGCACCTCCACATGTTCCCCTAGCCGTCCAGCCATGATCTCTTCTGAATCCCTGGCGTTCCTCAAGAAGCTGCTCGACACTCCCGGACCGTCGGGCTTCGAGTCCGCACCCGCCAAAATCTGGCGCGACCAGGCAAAGAAGTTTGCAAAGGTGAGCGGCGACGTTGCGGGCAACAGTCTCGCGGAAGTGAAGAGCGACGGTGGTCCGACGATCATGCTCGCAGGCCACATCGACGAGATCGGTGTCATCATCAACTACATCGATGATCAGGGCTACGCCTACATCCAGCCCATCGGCGGCTGGGATCCGCAGGTGCTCGTCGGCCAGCGTCTTCGATTCATCGGCCGGAAGGGTGATGCGTTCGCGGTTGTCGGCAGAAAACCGATTCATCTCATCAAGCCGGAAGAGCGCGAGAAGGCGGTAAAGTTCCTCGACGTCTGGGTCGATTTCGGCGCCAAAACGAGGAAGGAAGCGGAGGAGCTGGTGTCCGTCGGAGACGCGGGTGTGATCGACTCGCGGACGATGGAATTCCCCAATGGCAAGCTCGTCTCGCGCTCGATCGACGACAGGATCGGCGCGTTTCTCGTGCTCGAGGCGTTGCGGCGCTACGCCGACAAGCCGGGCGCGGCCAAAGTCGTCGCCGTCGCGACGACCCAGGAGGAGATCGGCTATCGCGGTGGCGGCGCTGGAATTTGCGCGACGTGCATCGGACCCCAGATGGCGATCGTAGTGGACGTCACCTTCGCCATCGATCATCCGGGCGTGGAGAAAAAGGAGCACGGCGAAGCCGCGATCGACTCCGGCCCGGTTCTCACGCGTGGGTCGATCATCTCTCCCGTGGTATTCAATCTCCTTCGCAAGACGGCGGAGGTTCGGAAGATTCCATTCACGCTTCACGCCGCCGGCCGCGAAACCAGCACGGACGCGGACGCGATTCACATCGCGCGCGAAGGCGTCGCGACCGGGCTGGTATCCGTTCCCAACCGCTACATGCATTCGCCCAACGAAGTCGTAAGCATCCAGGACCTGGACCACGCCGCGGAGCTGATCGCAGAGACGTGCCGGTCGGTTACGACCAAGACGGATTTCGCCGCCCGATAGAGTGTTTCGGGGAAACTCAGAATTACCTGTTGTGGGTTATGGTTACGAGTAGCCCGGTTCCGTGGCGCCGCTCAGCTCCCCCGGATCCCATAACCCGCATCTATCACTCGCACCAGGTAGTTCTGAGTTTGCAGTTCCTTCGCTCAGAACACATCAAAAATGCCTAAGACGATCCCGCCTCCCCGCGAGGAAGGATTCACGACGACCGCGGGATCACCACTGTACTGGGCGAGATACGGCGAGCCGCGCGCGCCGAAGCTGCTCCTTCTGCACGGGGGTCCTGGAGCGGACCACTGCTACATGCTGCCCCAGATGCTCCACCTTGGGGAAAAGTATGACCTTCTTCTGTACGATCAGCGTGGCGGCGGCCGGTCGAAATCGGACGCCCGGGTTCCGGTTACGTGGCAGACGCACGTCGAGGATCTGGGGGCGGTTGTCACGGAATTCGGCCTCGAACCGCTGTCAGTGGTTGGCTACTCATGGGGCGCGATGCTCGCTCTCCTCTACACGATCGAGCAGAGGAAGAACCCGCACCTCGTCCCGCCGGCCAGACTCGCTCTCCTCAGTCCCGCCCCGCTGACCAGCGAATACCGCCGTCAGTTCGAGGCCGAATTTGCCGGACGGCAGCAACAGCCGGAGATCGAGAAGATGCGGGCTGAGCTCGCCCGATCCGGGCTGCGTGAGCGGGATCCAGCCGCCTACCGCCAACGAGCATTCGAGCTTGGAGTGGCCGGATATTTCGCCGATCCCAGGAACGCACGCGATCTTACCCCGTTCAGGGTGGTAGGGCGGGTGCAGCAATCCGTATGGGAAAGTCTGGGCAAATTCAACCTGACAGGGGACCTGGAGGGGATCAGGATTCCTTCGATTATCATTCATGGGCGTGACGATCCCATTCCACTAGCGTCTTCCGTAGAAGCTTCGCGGGCACTTGGTACGAAGCTCGTGGTTCTGGACGACTGCGGCCACGTGCCGTACGTTGAACAGCCCCAGCGGCTGTTTGCGGCACTCGACTCATTCCTTGATGCAACCAATTCGTCCGTATAAAGCTGTAAATCAGCTATGACATCAGACTCAGGCGTCACACAGCACGCGATCAGCTCTATAACGGTCGACGGTAAGGAATACAGAGTGGCGCTCCGTCTTGCTTATGACGGAGTGGAGTACATCGGCAGGCTCTGGTTCAGCGATCCGAACAGCGATCAGATGGGCATCCCGGACCACGGCGCCGTTCCTGGCCGCACGATCGCCGAAGCAGTCGAAGTCGCCAGAAAGCTCACCCCGCAGGATCTCGAGCGCCGCTGCCATCGCGCCCTCGCCGACAAGCGTCGCTATATCCGGCTTCGTCGCGCTACCGAAGAGATCATCACGAAGATCAAGTACATGAACCGCGTCGCGGTGACGATGCGCCATGGCATGCTCGACTCGGAAGGCGCTAGCCAGGAGCTCGAGCTGATTCAGAAGCAGATCGAAGAGATCGTAAAGACGCTTCCCTTCCACGCGGGAATCGAAGAAGGCAGCTGATATCCGGTACCTGGTACCTGGTACCGGGTAAATTGCGGGCATGGATTCACGCACCGCCGCGCACGTTCTCACCCAGATCGGCGCGCTCCTCCAGGTAAAAGGCGAGCAGAAGTTCAAGGCGCGGGCATACGCCGGCGCGGCCCGCGCGCTCGTGAGCCTCGACACCGACGACCTCGGCCCGCTGGTCCGTTCCGGCGAGCTGGCGAAGACGCCCGGGATCGGGCCGGCTACGCTCGGGGTCGTACGCGAGCTGATCGAGACCGGTGAGTCCTCATATCTCAATCAGCTCCGCGAGGGAATGCCGGCCGGGTTGCTCGACCTGATGAGAGTTCCGGGACTCGGCATCGCCAAGATCCAGGTCATTCACGAGGCGCTTGGCGTCGAGAGCGTCGAAGATCTGGAGCGCGTCGCGCAGAATGGCCAGCTCGCCGACCTGCCCCGGTTTGGCAAAAAGACGGCGGAAAAGATCCTCAAGGGAATCGAGATCTCCCGGCGAAATGCGCATCTCGAGCGGTTCCCGCGCGCGGTGCTCGAGGCGCACCTGATTCTCGCGAACGTCGAGAAGCATCCCGATGTAGCGCACGCGGACGTGGCCGGATCGATCCGACGCCACAACGAACTCGTGGCCGATATCGATATCGTCGCCGCGTGCTCGCGCGCTCCCGACGCCGTTGCTGACTCATTCGGCCGCTCCCCAGGCGTCAGACAGGCGAGGAAAGGAGAGGAGCCAGGCTCGGTCAGACTCGAGTTCGTCGATGGAACGCAGGTGGACATGCACTGCGTGACCGAGGCCGACTACGGCGTCGCCCTCTGGCGCGCCACCGGCAATAATGCCCACGTCGAAGAGATGCAGGCGCTGGCCAGGAAGAAGGGGTTCGACATCAACGGTAACCTTCTGGTAAAGAGAGGAGGAGAGAGAGTACCAGTCGCGAATGAGGACGCACTCTTCGCGGCGCTCGATCTGCAGCCGATTCCACCGGAAATGCGCGAGGGAATGGGCGAGATCGAAGCCTCCGCGCGCCACGAGCTGCCGGAGCTGGTCGTGTTCGACGATCTGCGGGGCGCGCTGCACTGCCACACCGATTATTCAGACGGCGCCGCGACGCTCGAGGAAATGGCGAACGCCGCAAAGGAGCTGGGCTGGAGCTACATCGGAATCTCCGATCACTCGGAATCGGCCTTTTACGCGGGCGGACTCAAGCGCGACAAAGTCGCCCGCCAGCACGACGAGATCGATCGGCTCAACGCCAGAATGGTGGACTTCAGAATCCTCAAGGGCATCGAGGCGGACATCCTCGCCGACGGCCGACTTGACTATGACTCTGATTTCCTGGACAGGTTCGACTACGTCATCGGATCGATCCACTCGCGCTTCAGCATGGATGGAGACACGATGACGAAACGCGTGCTGGCTGCGATGGATGATCCCCACCTTACCATCCTCGCCCATCCCACTGGCAGGCTGCTTCTCTCGCGCGAACCCTATTCGATTGACATTCCGGCGGTGCTTCAGAAAGCGGCGCAGGTAGGAGTAGCGGTCGAGCTCAATGCCGATCCACATCGACTCGATCTCGACTGGAGATATTGTCGTCAGGCGAAGGAGCTGGGCGTCACGATCGAGATCGGGCCCGATGCGCATTCGACGCCCGGACTCGAGAACGTCCACTTCGGAATCGGGCTGGCGCGAAAGGCGTGGCTCGAGGCGAGTGAGATCCTCAACACTGGAAGCGCCGACAACATTCTCGCCTTCGCGCGCAAGCGACGGACAGGATGAAGCGCAAGATAACGAAGGCCAACATTCGCGCTTACGCGCTCGAAGTGTTCTCGCGCCTAAGAAAGGCTCATCCCGATGCACATTGCGAGCTCGACCACGAAACCCCGCTCCAGCTGTTGAGCGCGACGATCCTGAGCGCCCAGTGCACCGACAAGCGCGTAAACATGGTGACGCCCCTCCTCTTCAAGACGTACCCGACGGCACAGGCGATGGCGGACGCCCCACCAGAAGAGCTCGAGGACATCATTCGGAGCACCGGCTTCTTCCGCAACAAGACAAAGAGCCTCATCGGACTCGGAAAAGCACTCGTCGAGCGGCACAACGGCGAAGTGCCCGACGCCATGGATGACCTCGTCAAACTCCCCGGCGTCGGTCGCAAGACCGCGAACGTCGTACTCGGCAATGCCTTCAACAAGAATGAAGGCATCGTGGTCGACACGCACGTCGCGCGCGTCAGCCGGCGCCTCGGCCTCACGAGGGAGACCGACCCCGTCCGGATCGAGCAGGATCTCATGCCGCTCTTTCCGCGCGAAGACTGGGCGCTGCTCTCCCACCTGCTCATCTTTCACGGACGCCGCGTCTGCGAGGCGCGATCGCCCAAATGCGAGATATGCACACTCAACAACATCTGCCCATCGAGCACCGTATAGGACACAGTCTCTACATGGAGGAGATCATGAAAATCGGAATCATCGGCGCGGGCCACATTGGCGGGAATCTCACGCGTCGCTTGAGCGCGCTCGGACACGACGTCTCGGTAGCGAACTCGAGGGGACCGGACAGCTTGAAGGATCTGGCGGCGGAGACCGGTGCCCGCGCGGTCTTGCCGCAGGAAGCCGTTCACGGGGCGGACATGGTAGTGGTAACAATTCCCTTGCGAAGCATCCCGAATCTGCCGCGTGATCTCTTCGCGGATGCGTCCGCGAATCTCGTCGTCGTGGATACCGGCAACTACTACCCGCAGCGCGATGGCCGCATCGAGGCGATCGAACAGGGCACGACTGAGAGCAGGTGGACCGCAAACCAGCTGCGCCGCCCGGTCATCAAAGCGTTCAACAACATCTACGCTCAGCACCTTCTTGAAAAAGGTCTGCCCCGTGGAACTCCCGGTCGGATTGCCCTCCCTGTCGCGGGAGACGACAGAAACGCGAAAGCCGTCGTGATCGCGCTTTTGGACGCGCTGGGATTCGATGGCGTCGACGCGGGGGGTCTGGACGATTCGTGGCGTCAGCAGCCCGGGACGCCGGTGTACGGAACTGATTTCGATGCCGAGGGTGTGATTCGCGGTTTGGCGGAGGCCAGCAAGGAGCGCAAGCCTCAGTTCATGGCGAATGCCGACGCTTCGGCGTCTCCAACTCCACGTCGACCAGTGACTGGTTCTGAAAATGGCTCTGCGCACACGACGGCGTCGTAATCGGTTCGGCCGCCGTCATCGCTCGCTTCGCTTCTGTGCTTCGGTCCAATTAAATTCCGCACGACGAGACCATTACCCTCAGCCAACCAATGACAAAGTTCGCAACGATAGAGACCAACCGCGGCACGATGCGCGCTGAGCTTTACGAGAAAGACGCCCCAAAGACCGTGGCGAACTTCGAGAAGCTCGCGAATTCCGGCTTTTATGACGGAACGAAATTTCATCGCGTCATCAAGGACTTCATGGTCCAGGGTGGCGATCCATATTCCAAGGGTGGTGAGCACGCGAAAGGACCGGTCGGCACCGGCGGACCCGGATACAAGATCGATTGCGAGACGCAGGGAAATCCGAACAAGCACCAGGTGGGCGCACTGTCGATGGCGCACGCCGGCAAGAACACGGGCGGCAGCCAGTTCTTCATCGTGTTGAGCGAGCAGAACACGAGGCACCTGAACGGAGTGCACACAGTATTCGGAAAGGTGATCGAGGGACTCGATGTGGTTCCGAAGATCAATCAGAACGACACGGTGACGAAGGTGAAGGTCACCAGTGACCCGGGGGCGAAATAGTCATGGTGGCGAAAAAGAAGACCGACTTGAGTGCCGCGCTCACCGGCCTTGTGTTGGGAAGCGTCACGCTGTTTCTGATCCTCACTTCGATAGTGATGATGACCAACGCGCACTATCGCGATAAGGAAGCAGTGGAGGCACCGAAGTAGCAGCGGGGGGCCACGCCGGACTTGACGGGTGATCTGTGTCAGAGTATCTTACTGA
>DASXYR010000164.1:0-2884 GCA_036502385.1 Gemmatimonadaceae bacterium | reverse complement strand
CTGTAAGGGCAGGAAGGGTGGACCCAAACCGTTGATTCACGTCGTAGCTGTAGCGCTGAGTCGTGGGATCGAATCCGCGAACCGCCAGCAGGTTCGGATCGGGAAATGAGAACTGCCCCCAGCCGCGCAGGTTGTTGTTGCCGTGCAGCAGCAGATCGGCGGCGCCCAGTGGGTTGCCGATCTGGAGCGAGAGGGTCGCGCGCTGGGGCATCCGAAACTTCAGAGGATTGAACGAGAGCGACATCGTCGCCTGCGACGTCCACGGACCCTGGCAGCTGTTTCGTTCCGCGAGGTGCCCGAGCTGCTTCTCGAGACAATCGCGCGCATTTCCCGTCGCGGTGCTGAGCAGCGATTGCATCGACGCGGCGAGCGCTTGATCAGCAGTCGATGCCGGATCGTAGATGAAGGCTCGATCATTCGAGTAGCCGTCGCCGTTGACGTCGCCCGACACGAGAGGCGTGTAGGGCGTCCCTGATCGGAAGCTGCCAAACCAGTTCACCCGCACGGCGTCGAAGAAATTGTAGCCGAAGCTGTACTGAATCTGATGCCGGGAATCAAACGCCGAGCGCGCCCACTCGACGTCGAGTGGGTTTCCGGCGGTGTTTCCGAAGCCGCGAATCCGCTCGCGCAGATTCGAGTACACGTACGACAGATTCCAGCTGAACTTGCTGCTGAATTCGCCGGGCGAGATTCCGAACCGGAGCTGCCGGCTGTCCGACACGAGATCGGAGCGCAGCTCGGTCACGCGTGAGAACAGCGGGCTCACCTTCGCATCGCGAGACGCGATCGTGCCGGTAGCTGGATCGACGCTCGTCGGCTGCACGAACACCGGGCGATTCGATTCGTCGGGCAGCGTGAACCTCACCACGGGCGTGAAGTTCAAATCGACGAAGCCCGATTGGTTCATGTTGCGGGAGTAGGTTGCTTCGACCTGTCCCGAGAACAGGTTGTTCAGCACGGGGCCCGACCAGTTGAGATTCGAGCGCACGCTCCTCGGTGCGGCGTAATCCTTCGCGAAGAAGGTGACGTTCGGCACCGTGCTCGCGAACACACTGCCGTCGGCGCACTGGGATGGGATCGACGACGGATTGTTCCCGTAAGTGTTCCAGTCGGGCGTCGGAGTAGCGGTGCCGGCGCAGACCACCTGCTGAATCGCGCTTGCCAGTCCCGTGTTGTCGATCGCGCTGCTGATCAGAGTCGTGTTCGGCGTATTCTGGAAGAGCCCAACGCCGCCGCGGATTACGGCGCGGGGACCGCGCACCGCGCCGGCAAATCCAGCAACCTGCGGCGCCGTGCCATAGCTCCACGAGAATCCAAGGCGCGGGCTGAAGTAGAGATGGTTCGGGACGTTGTCATTGCGCTCGCCAAAGAGCTGCTCGACGTCGGGGTTGACGGCGGGCGTCGATGTGAAGCGATTGCCGTCGAGACGCACTCCGTATTGGAGCTGGAGATTGTCGCTCTTTTTGTACGAATCCCCGAGCGAGATTCCGCCGACGTACTGACTGCCGCTCCGAACCTTTGGAGTCAGCTGTCTAAAGAACGACGACGGCTGCTGATTCTCGAGATCCGTGAGCGAGTTGTACGAAAACGACCCGAGTGTGTTGGTCTGTTGGTTGAGCGTGAAAGCGTCGCGCCGGAGCTCGGTGGTGAACTTGATGCGGTGCTTGTTGCTGGCGCTGAACCACGAGAGCTGATTCCGGAATTCGGTGCCGGTGTTGGTCTGGCTGGAGCTAATCGAAGGGTTTCCGCCAAAGGAAATGTTCTTGAGGCTGCTCGTCCCGTCCGCAAAAATCGAGGCGATGCGCACCGTCCCGCTCGGCAGGTCGACGTACGGCGTTCCGTAATTACGCGAGCGATTGAGGCCAAGCGATGTCTCGCTCAGGATGCCGATCCCGAAGTAATTGCTGTGTCGCGCCTGGAGTCCACCGTTCCAGTTGGTTCGGTCGCCGCTGTGCGCGGGGAGCTCCGAAGTGAGCGATGACACGGGCGTCTGCGTTTGGATGCTCGCGTTGTAGGTGAGATTCACGGCCTGTCCGGTCGACGACGATGGCGGCGCGAAATCCAGCGTCCCGAAAATCGATCCCTGCTTGCCGAGCCTGTTGTCGGGGATCGTCGGAGTTGCCAGGGGAATTCCAAGTTGCTGGAGGATGGCCAACAAGCGCGTCACCGAATCGGGCGCGATACCCGATGTCTGCAATCCGATCGCGTCGGTGTTCAGGAGCGTCCTCAGATCGTTCGCTCGGCGCCCGAGCTGATACGAGAAGTTGTAGAACGACGCATCCTGTTTGATGGGTCCGGCCAGGAGGCCGCCGATCGAAACGTTGTTGTACTGCTGACCGAGGGCTTGGGCGGCGCGATCGGTCCACTGGAGCTGCGGGGCATCGACGTTCAGACTCATCGAGCGCGTCACGTAGTTGGAGCCGGGGCGCCCGCTGATCTGGAATTGCGCGCCGCTGAATCCGCCGCGCGACACGTCGTACGGTGTGGTAACGAGCGACGTGGAGACGCTCGCATCGCGCGGCAGGTTCGATCCTCCGAACTGCATGCCGTTGAGCGTCGTCTGGTTCTGATCGGGCGAGAGCCCAAGCACGGAGAACCCGGATGGATCGCCGTCCTGTCCCGGCACCAGCGTCACACCTGGGAGTGATGCCGCCATCGACGCGATGTCGCCCTGCTGGTCGGCGGGGACGGCGCTGTTGTCGATGGGCCGCTCGCTGCCGCTGATGTCGGGGGTCGCATCGTTGCGATCCACTCGATCGCGCTGTCCGTTGACCTTCACGGTCTCGAGCAGTCCAGCGGTGCGCTGCAGCCTGGCGTCGGCGACGAGAATCTCCTGGTCGGCGGTTCGCTTTACCTCGAAGCGTCTGAGCGCGTAACCGATGGC
>DASXYR010000163.1:0-13574 GCA_036502385.1 Gemmatimonadaceae bacterium | reverse complement strand
CAGGAATTGGTTGAGCACGTCTCGACCGCGCGCACCCATCGCCATGCGGATGCCGATCTCGTGCGTGCGCTCCGTGACCGACACCAGCATGATGTTCATGATGCCGATGCCGCCGACCAGCAGTGAGATCGACGCGATCGCCGCGAGCAGCGCCGACATCGTGCGCGTGGTGCTGGTAATCGCCCGGGTGATTTCAACCTGATTGCGCAAAAAGAAATCGTCTTCCTCTTGCGGCTTGAGTTTATGAGCTTCGCGCAGGATGGCGGCGATCTCCTCCTGCGCCGCGGGCATCTGGCTCGCGAAGAACGCGCTGGCGAACATGTGCCCGATATCCACGTCGCCCTTCAGGCGGATCTGCGCGGTAGTGTACGGCATCACGACGACGTCGTCCTCGTCTCCACCGCCGCCGCTCCCTCCTTTTGGCTGCATGACGCCGACGACGGTGAACGGCACTCGGCCGATCTGGATGTGCGCGCCAATCGGATCGGCCCCGGAGAACAGCTTGTTTGCCACAGTGGCACCGAGCAGCGCGACTTTGCGGCCGGCCTGCACGTCCGCGTCCGAGAAGATCTCGCCCGAGCTCGTGTTCCAGTCGCGAATCCTGAAGAAATCCGTCGACACGCCGTTGATCCGTGTCTTCCAGTTGCCCTGGCCGCCGATCACTTGCGTCTCGGTCACCACCACCGGCGACACCGCCGATACCAGCGTCGCCTCACGCTTGATCTTGATCGCGTCGGCGACGGTGAGCTTGTTGTAGGTGGCCGCGCCGAGGCTCGCCCCGGCGTGCGTCGTCGACGTCGGCATGATCATGATGACATTCGTGCCCAGCTTCTTGATGGACGATTCGATCTGCAGGCGCGCGCCGTTGCCGATGGCGACCATCACGATCACCGCGGCGACGCCGATAACGATGCCGAGCATTGTCAGCACCGACCGCATCTTATTCCTGGCTATGCTATCCGCTGCCACCTTGAGCAAAGTCGATTGATTCATCAGCCGCCTTTGTCCCCACCACTCGGGCGCGGCGATTGGAACGGATTCTTCGACGGCGCATCGCTCGACATCTGGTTGCCGGCTTCCACCACACCGGTCACAACTGGCGTACCTACTGTGAGGCCTGGTCCGTCAACTTGCGTGTGGGTCTCATCGCTGAGTCCTGTGTGCACATGTACGGGTTTAAGTACATGGTTATTGAGCGTCCAGAGAATTGCCGAGGTCGCGCGGTCACTCTCATCGACGATGCCGGGCTTCGCCTGGGCGAGCATGGCGGGCGTTGGTCGAATGCGCAGCGCCGAGTTGGGCACGACCAGCACATTTCGCGCGTCGCCGGTGAGGAACTGCACCGTCGCCGTCATGCCCGGCAGAAGCTTTCCCGTCATGTTCTTCACGCCCACGACAGCGGTGTAGTTGACGACGTTGTCCTGGGTCTTGGACTGGAGCCGCACCTGCTGCACCGTGCCCGTGAAAGTCTGGTTCGGGTACGCCTGCACGGTGAACTCCACCGGCAGCCCCGTCCTGATCGCGCCGATGTCGCTCTCGTCCACGAGGGCGAGGATCTGCATGTCGGAGAGATCGTTGGCGATCAGAAAGAGCTGCGGTGTCGAGAAATTCGCGGCGACCGTCTGGCCGACGTCGACGTTGCGCTCGACGATGACGCCGTCGATCGGCGCGAAGATCTTCGTATACGCGAGGTTCTGGCGCGCACGTTCCAGTGCGATTTGTGCCGATTTGACGGTGGCTTTCTGCACCGAGAAGGTGGATTGCGCGGCGCTGAACTCGCTGGCGGTTATGATCTTCCATTCGAAGAGCTGCTTGTTGCGCGTGTAGTCACCCTGCGCCTGTTGCATCGTGGCCAGCGTGCGCTCGAGCTGCGCCTGCGCCTCTTCCACCGCCTGGCTCTGCAGCGCCGGATCGATGCTGGCGAGCAGCTGGCCCTTCCTTACGTGCTGGTTATAGTCGGCGTAGATAGCCGCGACCTGTCCGGAGACCTGGGTGCCGACCTGGATCGTCTTCACGGCACTGAGGGTGCCCGTTGCTGAGACGGTCGGCTTCACGTCGCCGCGTTGGATGGCGGCGGTCCGATAAACTGGCGCTTCGCTTCCGTCGGCCCGCTTGTAAAACCAGCCCGTACCGGCGAGGATGATCGCGCCGAGCGCCGCGGCGGTAATCTTTAGCTTGGTCATTAAGAGCGGGATGGGGGAAGCGGGAAGCGGGAGCGATCCGCATACTACGGGTGGCGCGCGAGCGGCATCGACAATCGTGTTACCAATGACGGCCAGGCGTTACGAAATGACTGACAGACAGCACGAATCAGAGGGCACGGGTAGCTCCATCACGCAACTAAGGCCGGGCGAGATCTTCGCGATCCTCGCCTTCTGGGCTTTCCTCGTCGTGCTGACGGCTGCCGGTCTCCTGATCGATCCGCGCGTCGCCGCCGTCGCGGCGATGCGCGCGGCCTTGCGTCCCGAGGTTACATCGGGCATCGACAGAATTGCGCTCGTCGAGTACGGATTATGGGCGGTGTTGACGCTGCCGATCTTCTGGATGACGCGAAGGTTCGGCGGCGACCGGCCAACACTGGATCGCATCCTCGCGTTTCTGGTGATCGGAGTCGTGCTGGCCATTGGCGTGGATGCACTGCTTAAAGTGATCAGCCGGGAGCTGATGCCGCCGCCCATGTTCCCGCGTGCTCCGTTTCCCGCTTCCCGCTTCCCGCTTCCCGCCCCTCGCTTCCCGTCGCAGCCGGTGCGCGGCCTGTTCTCGCGCTACTCGTTTCTCTACGACTTCCTGGTGTACGTGGCCGTGCTCACAGCGGGACTCGGGCGCAACTACTACCTGCGATATCAAGCGCGACTGGAAGAGACGCGGCGACTCGAGGCCGAGGCGACAGAGCTTCGTGCCGAAGCGGCGGAGCTCCATTCGCAGGTTACCGACGCGCGGTTGAACGTACTGCGCACGCAGCTCAATCCGCACTTCCTGTTCAATACGCTGAACGCTGTCTCGACGCTCGTGGATGAGGACCCACCCGGCGCGCGGCGCATGATCGCGAGGCTCAGCGATCTGCTGCGCCACACCCTCGCTGAAGGCGACGAGCAGGAAATCCCCCTCGCTCGCGAGCTCGAGATGCTGCGGCGGTATCTCGACATCATGGAAGTGCGCTTCCAGGACAAGCTGGAGGTGTCCATCGAGTCGGAAGCGTTGTTCGACGACGCGCTCGTCCCGAATCTCGTGCTCCAGCCGCTCGTCGAGAACGCGTTTCGGCATGGGATCGCGCAGCTGCAGACCGTCGGGCGCGTTGCTGTGCGCGTCGTGCGCGATGATGGCGACCTTGTGCTCACGGTGCGCGACAACGGCCGCGGACCCGCAAAGGAAGTACAGGAAGGCATAGGCCTGACGAATACGCGTGCGCGCCTCACGCAACTGTATGGAGCGCGGCAGCGACTTGCGCTGACCGCGGCTGAAGGCGGCGGTGCCATCGTGGAGGTACGCTTCCCCTATCACACGACGCCCGAGCGCCGGAGTGCACGGAATGCATGAGGGGCGGCCACTGCGTGTGTTGATCGTCGATGATGAGCCCCTCGGCCGGCGGCGCGTGGCGGCCCTGGTGCGAAAGGAGCGCGGGGTCGAGATCGTCGGCATGATCGGCGACGGAGTTTCCGCAGTCGAGGCAATTAGATCGTTGGCACCCGATCTTGTATTCCTCGACGTACAGATGCCCGGGATGACCGGACTCGAGGTGGTGCGCACCATCGGACCAGCCGACATGCCGAGCACCGTGTTCGTCACGGCGTACGACAAGCACGCGCTCGCGGCATTCGATCTCGCGGCCATCGATTATCTCGTGAAGCCGTTCGACGACGAGCGCTTCGAGGAGGCGTTTCAGCGGGCGAGACGCATTGCGCGACTGGAAGATTCCAGCCGGCTGCGCGACATGCTGCTGGCTGTGTTGCAGGAGACGGAGGCGGGAGGCGGGAGGCGGGAGGCGGGAAGCGGGAGGCGGGAAGTGGGAGGCGGGAAGCGGGAGGCGGGGGCCCGGTATCTCGAGCGCATTCCCGTCGAGTCGCGCGGGAAGGTTCGCTTCATCCCGGTGTCGGACATCGATTACATCCTGGCCAGCGGGCCGTACGCGGAGCTGGTCGTGGGCGACCGCAAGCACACCATTCGCGAAGCGATGCAGAATCTGGAGGACCAGCTCGACCCCGCTCGATTCTTTCGCGTCCACCGGTCGGCCATCGTGCAGCTCGATCGCGTGGACGCATTGCTCAAATCAGCCGGCGGCGACTGCGACCTTCAACTCAGGAACGGCGTGAAGATCAAGGTCGCTCGCTCGCGGCGCGAAGAGCTGGAGAAGCGCCTCGCTATGTGAGTGAATGCGCGCGGCGGGACTCGAACCCACGACCTTCGGCTCCGGAGGCCGACGCTCTATCCAACTGAGCTACGCGCGCGGTACACACGACTTCCCAGAGGGACTAACTTCCTCTGATGACAGGCACAAAACAAAAGATAACCATACTCCCCGGCGACGGTATCGGCCCGGAGGTTGTCGAATCCGCTCTGGCAATCATACAAGCCACCGGCGCAAGCGTTGAGCTCGAGAGGTGCGAAGCCGGCGCCCGCGCGTTCCAGAAAGGTATAGTCACGGGAATTCCAAAGGAGACCATCGAGTCGATCGAGCGGACGCATGTCGTGCTCAAGGGTCCGCTCGAGACGCCAATTGGATACGGCGGCCGCAGCGCAAACGTCACGCTCAGAACCTTGTTCGAGACGTACGGCAACATCCGCCCCGTCCGCGAGCTTCCCGGCGTACAAACCGCGTTCACCGGTCGCAATCTCGACATCGTCATCGTCCGCGAGAACATCGAAGACCTCTACGCCGGCATCGAGTATATGCAGACGCCGGGCGTCGCCGAGAGCCTGAAGCTGATCTCGCGCGAAGGCTGCGAGAAGATAGTGAGGCTGGCATTCGCGTTCGCCATCGCCGAAGGACGCAAGTGGGTTCACTGCGCGACCAAGGCGAACATCATGAAGCTCACCGAAGGACTTCTCCAACACACCTTCGAGGAATTCGCGCCGCAGTATCCGTCGATTGTCTCCAAGCATATCCTCATCGACAACTGCGCACACCAGCTCGCCATGCGTCCGGAGCAGTTCGATGTGATCGTCACCACCAACATGAATGGCGACATCCTCAGCGATCTGACATCCGGACTCACGGGCGGCCTCGGGTTCGCTCCGTCGGCAAACATTGGCAACGATGTCTCCATCTTCGAGGCCGTTCACGGCTCCGCTCCAGACATCGCCGGGAAGAACAAGGCAAATCCAACCGCGCTGGTTCTCAGCGCGGCGATGATGCTGCGGCACATCGGTGAGGGCAAAGCGGCGAGCGATGTCGAGCAGGCAGTCCTCGTCACGCTCGAAAGCGGCGTGAGGACCAGCGACATGATGGGCGTGCAGAACCCGACGTCCACGACCGATTTCACGAAGGCTGTGATCGGGAATCTCGGCAAGCACTCCAAGCTCAGTCCGCCGCGCGAATACAAAAGGGTCGAGCTGCCTCCGACGAATCCCGGCGTGAACATCGTTCCGTCCGAGAGTCGTCGCGTAGTAGGAGTCGATGTGTACGTCGAGTCCGTGCTGGAGCCGAGGGAGCTTGCGGCAAGCCTCGACACACTCATCGCCACGACACCCCTGCGCCTCCAGATGATCACCAATCGCGGGGCAATGGTCTATCCTTCCACCGATCGCCGCGTTTCGCTCGTCGATCACTTTCGCTGCCGCTTCGTCCCTCGCGACGCCGCCTCCGATCTGGGCGATGCCGTTATTCTTGCCCTTCTCCAGACCTTTGCGGGCGAGCACCGGTGGATGCACGTCGAAAAGCTCCAGGAGTTCGACGGGGAACCGGCCTTCAGCAAGTCGCAGGTCTAGCGCTCGTCGTCCCGCGCGTTAGATAAGGGGCTCGACGGACAGGGAGAGACCGAGATGGGCACGACGTTGGACCGCCGTTCATTCATGGGCTATTTCGCGGGCGCCGGACTCACATCCACGCTCTTTCCCGGTGTCCTCTGGGCCAAGATCGCCGCCGGCGCCGACATAACGGTCGAGACGATCGCCAGCGCGGAAGAGGTCGCTGGCGTTCATTTCGATTCCGCCGAGCGAGAGCTGATGCTCGACGGACTCAAGCAGCAGGAGCAGCGGATCGAGGCGCTGCATAAAGTCGAGCTTTCGAATTCAGTCATTCCCGCGATCATTTTCGATCCCGTGCCGCCGGGGAAGAAAATCGCGCCCGAGCAGCGCCGCCACGCCGTGCGGAGCAAGACCAAACTCGTTCCGCCCGGTTCCGAGCCTGAAGATCTCGCATTCAGGCCGGTCACCGAGCTCTCCGAGCTCGTGCGCCGCAGACGCGTGACATCCGTAGAGCTGACGCAAATGTATCTCGCGCGGCTGAAGAGATACGACCCGGTTCTGCACTGTGTCATCTCCCTCACCGAAGATCGCGCACTGCAGCAGGCCCATGCCGCTGACACGGAGATCAGGCGTGGAAAATACCGCGGGCCACTGCACGGCATTCCCTGGGGCGCGAAGGATCTTCTCGCGGTTCGCGGTTACAAAACCACCTGGGGTGCCGGTCCATACAAGGATCAGACAATCGACACCGACGCTACCGTCGTCCAACGCCTCGATGCTGCGGGCGCGGTGCTGATCGCCAAGCTGACGCTCGGCGAGCTCGCGCAGGGTGACATCTGGTTCGGCGAGACGACCAGAAATCCGTGGAAGGTCACGCAGGGCTCGAGCGGATCTTCGGCTGGTCCCGCCTCGGCGACCGCCGCCGGTCTCGTCGGTTTCGCAATCGGCAGCGAGACGCTTGGATCGATTTCATCTCCCTCGACGCGCTGTGGCACTACCGGATTGCGCCCGACCTTCGGCAGGGTTCCCCGCACGGGCGCGATGGCGCTCTCCTGGACGATGGATAAGCTCGGTCCGATCTGTCGGAGCGTCGAAGATTGCGCTCTCGTCCTCGACGCCATCTATGGTCCCGACGGGAAGGACAATTCGGTGATCTCTGCGGACTATTACTGGAATGCGAACCTCTCGCCGAAACGACTTCGCGTCGGCTACGTCAAATCTGCCTTCGATCTCCCCGTCGCCGATCCGAACGATCCCAAGCGCATCCTGCACCCCACAAAACCGTTCGATGACGCGGCGCTCAATGTGTTCCGGAAGCTGGACATCAACCTGATCCCGGTGGATCTACCTGACGTTCCTTACGACGCGATGCGCATCATCCTCACCGCCGAGGCTGCGGCAGCATTCGATGACCTCACACGATCCGATCGCGACAAGCTCCTCGTCCAGCAGGGAAAGTTCGACTGGCCCAATACGTTCAGGACGTCGCGCTTCATTCCGGCGGTCGATTACGTGAATGCGAACCGGCTTCGCTCGGTCGCGATCCAGAAGTGGGACGAGCTGATGAACACCGTCGACGTGATCGTCACTCCAACGGGTGCCGCGAATCTCTCGCAGCTTGTGGCGACAAATCTCACGGGCCACCCGGCGGTAATCCTGCCCAACGGGTTCAAAGACGACGGGACGCCTGTCTCACTCACCTTCCTGGGAGGACTATTTCAGGAAGGCCAGCTGCTGGCGGTCGCGCGGGCGTATCAGAACGCGACCGATTTTCATCTCAAACAGCCATCGGTGCCGCTTACGCCGGCACCGATGGCGCGGTGATCACGGCGAGAGCGAGAACTCGAGCTTGAAGTACGCGACTGATTCTCTGCTCGCCAGAGCGGTTCCGCCCACGGACTTGTAGCCCACAACGCCGGTAGTGCGCAGGTTGTCGTTCCACTCGTACTCGAGAGTCGGACCGACCTCATACGTGTTGGTGGTTCTGGGACCATCGCCGCCGCCCTGACCAACGACCTCGAGTCCAAGCCGCGCCGGGTGCGCCGCCGAGTTCCGGAAGGGAACCGAGGCTCGCCCGCGAGCCCACAGGTACTTGCTGCCGAAGTTGTAGTTGGAGAGAAGCTGCGCGTGCATCGGGCGCCTTCCACGCGAGTTGTGGTAGATGCCGAGGCTCGCCGTCGCTCCGTTGCTGTTGCCCCCTTCTGCTCCGGGAGCTTCAGCGTCGGGGTTGTTAACCCAGGCGTAGCCTCCGCCGAATGAGATTCCATCGGTTCGGCCGGCATACGCGAGGCCCAATGTCGGAGAGACTGCGCTCAAGCTGCGATTCTCGGTGCCGACCGGGTAGTGGTCGAGGTACCCGTTGACGTTGAAGTAGGGTGACCAGCCGAGTCCGCCCATTCCGACGTACATGCCGAGGAGATAGAACTGGGCGCTCCGCGTGTCCGCTTCCGCTGAGCCGTAGAAGGATGGATGCAGCTTGGGCAGGTCGGGCAGCTGAGCCTGCGCTGCGCGTCCAATCGCTGCCAATCCGACGATCGCGAGCACGGCATTCCAACGACTTATGACTCTCATATTGGTTTTGATCTCTCGTATGTGATTTATGCGCCCAACGGCAGGATCACCGCGCGCTATTCTATAGACGCCCAATCCGAAATGCGGAAACGCAGCGCGACCGTAGGGCCGATCGTTGGCGGGTGCCGCGCCGGCCCGATTATATTCGCGTTCACACATCAAACCAACGTCTCTATGACCTTGAAGAGCGAGCCCACATTCTATCGCTGGGACTCCATGAAGAAGGAGCGCGTCTCCGACATGCTCGAGCGCCGGCTGATTACCGGGGATCGCATGATGCTCGCGCACGTTTATCTAAAGAAAGGCTGCATCGTTCCTAAGCATTCCCACGAGAATGAACAGCTGACCTATATCCTCGAGGGCGCGCTGAAATTCTGGATTGGTGAAGACGGCGCCAGCGAGATCACGGTGAGGGCCGGCGAGGTTCTCCTCATCCCTTCCAACGTCCCCCACAAAGCCGAGGCTCTGGAGGAGACTCTCGACGTCGATGTCTTCAGTCCCCCGCGGCAGGATTGGCTCGACAAGAAAGACGACTACCTGAGGCGCTAGAACGTGGACCTCGGCCTCAAGGGAAAAATCGCGCTCGTCGCTGCGAGCAGCAAAGGGCTGGGTCGAGCTGTCGCGGAGGAGCTTGCGGCCGAGGGCGCGCACCTGGTCATGTGTGCGCGGGGAACGGAAACACTCGAAAAGACGGCCGATTCGATTCGGAAAGCAACGGGTGCGAAGGTCATTACCGTCGCCGCCGACGTCTCCGATTCCGCTGCTGCTGCTCGCGTATCGAAGACAGCTCTGGACGAATTCGGGAAGGTTGACATCCTCGTCACCAATTCCGGCGGCCCACCGAGCGGCCCTTTCGAGACCTTTACTCCCGAGAGTTGGGACGCCGCCACGCGATTGCTGCTCACGAGTGCGGTGGAACTGACGCGCGCCGTTCTGCCGGGGATGAAAGAGCGGAAATGGGGCCGAATCCTCAATGTCACGTCTATCGCCGCGAAGCAGCCCATCCACGGGCTGATGCTCTCCAACAGCCTGCGTGCCGCGGTGATCGGGTTCGCGCGCACGCTTGCGAACGAAGTGGCGCCGTTCGGGATTACAGTTAACAACCTGTTGCCTGGATTCACCCGGACTGATCGCGTTCAGGAGCTCGCACGCGCGTCGGCGGGAAAATCCGGCGATTCGCACCAGAACATCGTCTCGCAGTGGGAAAGAGAGATCCCGATGGGAAGACTGGGTGAGCCACGCGAATTCGCGGCCCTCGCGGCGTTTCTGGCGTCTGAGCGTGCGAGCTACATCACGGGCAGCTCGATCGCCGTCGACGGGGGTTGGATCCGGTCGCTCCTCTAGGTAAACGCCATTGCAACTCACGGCATCATTATCGGACCAGCAGATGGAGACCGAGCGTGAGCAGATGGCCGGATGCGATTCTGGTGCAACCATATATTAGCCTGGCGATGAACTTTCACCGTTCTGACGATCGTCGAGGAGGGCCAGAACGTCCGTCAGCGCATCCAGTCGCGCAGGGCGAACGTTCCGCGCACGCGCTCGATGTGCAGCTTGCCTCGCTTGCTGGCGCGGGCGATGATGCCGCGTTCACCACCCTTGTCACGCGATATCAACCGGCTGTCTTCCGCTGGTCGCTCACGTTCGCAAACGATGCCGACGAGGCCGAGGACATCGTACAGGAAGTGTTTGTTCGCGCTCATCGCCTGCTTTCGCAGTATCGCTCGGACGGCTCTCTCGGGGCGTGGCTGTACGCGATCACCCGGCGCACCGCCAATCAATCGCGACGTACGCGGAAGCGTCGCACGAGACTCGCGCTTTCGCCCGCGGCGGCGCCGTTACGCGACGTGTATACCACTGATCCCGGTGGACGCGTGGATCGCGAACGTGCCGCGCTCGTAATCCGTGAGCTCTTCGCCGAGCTGCCGGCGCGACAGCGAGAAATCTTCGATCTCGTCGACCTGCAGGGATTCTCCCCGACGGAGGCGGCCGAGCGGACGGGGATGAAGCCGGTCTCTGTTCGCGCCAATCTGTTCAAGGCACGCGCGGCAATTCGCGCGAAATTCCTGGCCACACACCCGAGCTATGGGGAGCTGGACAAATGACATGCGCCGAAGTTCTCGAGACTCTCTCGACCGCATCGCTGAGGGACATGCCTGCCGACTCGGCGGTAATGGTCCACTGTGCAACGTGCCCCGACTGCGCGCGGGTGACGACGCTGCTGCGCGAGAAGGAGTATGAGGCGGCGAGCGTCCTGAATGGACTGCCGCCGATGAGCAACCCGGTCGCGCTCGCCGAAGAATCAGTGGTGACGTCCAAACGGCGCAGAGTGGGTCGCATCGCGGTGATTGGTACTGGTGCTGCGCTTGTGGCGACGATATGGATCGCCGCCTCGCTGACGATTTTCCCGGAGATGATTCACACCGACTCGCCCCCGTCCGAGCTGCGCACCGAGAGTATGCAGCTCACCTGCCTTTCTCCTCAGCAGGCGGCCGATCTCATAAATCCATATGTGCGTTCGCACGGGAGTAACTGGTACATCCCCAAAAGCGGAATTTCCGTCATCACCATCCGTGGAACAGGCGACGAGCTCGCGAAATCGCGAGATCTGATCGCACAATTCGAGACCGATCCGGGCGCGGCGTGTAAGGTGAGAAGCGGCGCGGACATCAACCGCACGAACGATCCAATGTTGACACAGGCGCTCAAGGATGGAATTCGGGGGGCGCTTGCCGGAGAAGCCACGAGCGCTGACCCCGCCAAGGTGGCTGACAAGGTACCCACTGCGCCGAAAAAGTAGCGACGGCTGCGCAGGATCCCGTTGAGACTACCCAACCTTTACCGCCGTAAGGCTGTCTAATTGGGCGCGGACGACGGACTCGCACCCACCCCTACACCTGTCGATTCCAAATGATGTCTTCCAGTCCTCTTATCAGACTCCTCGCGGCATGTGTTACCGCTGTCGCGCTGAATCCTGCCAACGCACAGAATCCCACTGCCCCTCAGTCGACCGCGGCAATGCCTGCGCCGAATGCCGTTCGCGTCATGCGCGCCACGCGTCTGTCGGGGTCGATCAAGATCGATGGGAAGCTCAACGAAGCGGCGTGGGCTTCGGCGGTGCCCGCCGGCGACTTTACTCAGAGCTACCCCAACGTCGGCGCAAAGCCGACCGACCCGACCGAAGTGCGGATCCTCTACGACGACGACGCATTGTACGTCGGAGTGCGGATGTTCGATTCGGAACCCAACCTGATCGCCGCACAGCTCGCTCGACGCGACGCGACGGGGATATACTCCGATTGGCTGCACGTGATGGTCGACTCGTATCACGATCGGCGCACGTCGTTCCGCTTCTCCGTAAACCCGCGCGCGGTTCAGAAGGATGTGCTCGAGTTCGACGACAACCACGGCGAAGATCTCAACTGGGATGCTGTCTGGGAAGTTGCGACCACCGTCGATTCCGCGGGTTGGGTTGCGGAATACCGCATCCCGTTCTCCCAGCTCCGCTTCGGACGCGCCGCCGCCGGCCAGGAGAGGCTGTGGGGAATCCAGATCATGCGCGACATCGCCCGTCGCAACGAACGCGACAGCTGGTCGCCGTGGAAGACGACCGACCCGGGCTTCGTCTCATTCGAGGGAGACCTCGCTGGAATCGTGGACATTCCGACGCCGCGACGCCTCGAGATAATGCCGTACGTCAGCGCGAAGCTCACGCGCGCTCCAGGCGATCCGGCCAATCCATTCTATCGCGCCAATGATGCAAAGCCTTCCGGCGGCGCCGACCTCAAATACGGATTGCCCAGCGGTCTCACGCTGACCGCGACGGTCAACCCGGATTTCGGTCAGGTCGAAGTCGATCCGGCGGTTGTGAATCTGTCCGCGTATGAGACCTTCTTCCCCGAGAAGCGCCCGTTTTTCGTCGAGGGCGCCAACTTCTTCAACATCGGGTCGATTAATGGCGGTCCGGGGTACGGGTCGTCTCAGATCTTCTATTCGAGGCGAATCGGTCGTGCGCCGCAACGCTTTCCCGACGGCCAGTTCGTCGATATGCCCGAGGCGACCACGATTCTGGGCGCCGGCAAGCTCACGGGAAAAGTCGCTGGATGGTCCGTCGGTGTTCTCAACGCTCTCACCGCCGAAGAAAAAGCGCGCGTGCTGGATGCACCCAATTTGCAATCCAGCACTGCGGTAGAACCGATGACCAACTACTTCGTCGGCAGGCTGTCGCGCGATCTTCGCGGCGGCGCTACGATTCTCAGCGTCGGTGGCACCGCGGTAAATCGCGACCTCAGCGACCCGGTTTTCAAGAACCTGCTGCGATCGAGCGCCGACGTTGGCAGCCTCGATTTCGAGCACCGTTGGGCGAGCAGGAGACAATGGGCAGTCACCGGTGCGCTCTCCCGGTCGGAAATCAACGGCTCATTACCCGTGATTCGAAACGCGCAGCTTTCCAGTGCGCGGTATTACCAGCGCCCCGATGCCGATTATCTGCACGTCGACACCACGGCAAATTCGCTCACCGGCTACTCGGCCAAGCTCGGACTCAACAAATCGGGGCCGTGGTCGTTCAGCGCTACGGCAAAGGCTGTCAATCCAGGCTTCGAGGTAAACGACCTCGGTTTCATGGGGCGTGTCGATTATCGCAACCTTGGCTCCTCGTTCAGCTATGACAATTCGACACCGGGAAAGCTGCTCCGGGAATACAATCTGTACTTCGGCACCAATCACGCGTGGAACTACGGCGGCGACAAGATCTGGACGAGCTACTTCAACCAGGTGACGTTCAACTTCACGAACCTGTGGTCGCTCTACGCGGGCGGTGAATACGATCCGAGCGCGATTGACGATCGCCTCACGCGGGGCGGACCACGCGGACGGCAGCCGACCCAATGGGGACTGTGGACGCAGGTCACGGGTGATCAGCGGAAAACCGTTTCGTACAACCTGTCTTCCGACTATTACGGCGATGAGGACAAGGGTTACGCGAAGGATCTGAGCGTCGGCGTAGACATCAGGCCGAGCTCGTCGATACACGTCAGCGTATCACCGAGCCTCTCGCTCTTCCACAATACGATTCAGTACGTGCAGGCGAGCACCGA
>DASXYR010000162.1:0-6928 GCA_036502385.1 Gemmatimonadaceae bacterium | reverse complement strand
TTCAGGCCGGGGGATGCGCTCGTCACGTAAGCCTTTGCTGGGCCTGAAAAGACTCTTGAGCTGCAACTGAATACTGCCTGACGGCGGCCTTGGGCGGAGCGGCTTGCGGCTTCGGGCTAGAGCGCGCGCCTACTTTGGTGGCGGCGCGCTCGACGGTGGTGGGACGCTCGACGAATCGCCCGACGGCGACGTCGTGAGCGGTATCGTAGATGTGCTCGACGCGGCCGGACGCACCGAATCAGGACCTGTTTGCGTTGGGATTGCGTTCGGGATCACTGCGGTCGGACGAATTCTGAACGCCACACTCGTCTGCTGGCCGGCGGAGACCGTCACGCTGTCATCGGCAAATCCGAGCGACGGATGCCACGCGCGAACCCGATAACGTCCGGGCGGAATGCCATCGATGGTAAATGCGCCCGACGCCGACGTCTGCGCGAAGTAGGGATGGTCGAGCACGGCGATCCACGCGTGCGTCCATGGGTGCTCCTCGCACACCACTTCGACCTCGGCGGGCTCCTTCAATTTGTCCACCGGGACTACCTCGCCGTCGTCGTTGAATGGAGCAAGGGCTGCTATCAGTCCCGTGCCGACGTTGATGAAGCGATTGGTGTGCAGCGTCCGGTCGTCGTTCGAGACGTTGAGCGTCGCATTCGTCGATATGACCTGGACGTACGGATCCAGCGTGCAGTTGTCGTTTGTAAGTTCGGGCCGGCGCTCCATCGGAAACGCCTTTCCGCTCCTGATGTCAGTCAGCCAGACGATCGCGCCGCCGACACGCGTACCGGCAAGCGCAAGCCTTGTCTCCGAGATCGTGTTTCCGCAGACGTTCTGCTCGGATGTCGGACGGATTACGGGCATGACCGGCGCGGCGCCATCGATGTCAACGGTCCCGGTGATGGTTCCACCCGCCGATACAGGTACGATGCGGTAGGGCTGAGCCTCCGCAGCGACCACGGAAGGCCGCGGCGCCACGCTGCCGTCCTCGGCGCCAGGTCCGGTCCTCGTGTGAGCGGAGGCGGTGTCGTCGCGCGAGCAAGCCAGCGCGACGGCAAAAACTATAAGAAGGCCGAAAAACCGGCGGGGCATTTGGATCGGGAGGAAGTGAAAATTCGCTCAATGCAAGGGCAAGCGATGTGCCGCGCTACTTCGCCTCGTATACGCGCTTTCCGCCTATCCATGTTGAAACTACTCGTGTGCCGAGGATCTCGGTGTCGGGGACCCGCATGATGTCGCGGTCGAGCACGACGAAGTCCGCGTACTTTCCCGGTGTCAGAGAGCCCAGCATCGTTTCCTGGAAGCCGGCGTAAGCGGCCCAGATGGTCATCGACTGAAGAGCTTCCTCGCGCGTCATCTTCTGCTCAGGATACCAGCCGCCGACGGGCCAGTTGGAAGGATCCTGCCGCGTCACCGCGGCGTGGAAGGTGAGCAGAGGATTGACCTCTTCAACAGGAAAATCGGTTCCATTCGGTATGACGACCCCCGTGTTGAGCAGCGATCGCCACGCGTAAGCACCGCGAATGCGCTCAGGACCTAATCGCGCCTCGGCCCAGCGCATGTCGCTGGTCTGATGGGTGGCCTGCATCGAAGGAATAACGCCGAGCCTGGCGAAGCGCGGGATGTCGGCCTGACTCAGCACCTGTGCGTGTTCGATCCGGAAGCGATGATCGGCTTTCGGCACCGCCTTGAGCGCGGCCTCGAACGCGTCGAGCACGATGCGGTTGCCGCGATCTCCGATTGCATGGACGTTGACCTGGAAGCCGAGGTGCAGCGCTGTCTCCGCCCAGGCACGGATGTGCGCGGGCTGGGAAACGAGCAGACCTGAATTGGTTGGGTCGTCGCTGTACGGCGCGAGAAGCGCCGCGCCGCGGGAGCCGAGGGCTCCATCCGCGTATAGCTTTATCGCGCGCACCCAAAGGTGTCCGTCGTACAGCGCGCTCTGTGGACCGCGCCTGATGTACGGATTCCTCATCGCTGCCGAAGATCCCGGATCCCCAGGATCACTCAGCATCACGTAGTTCCGAAGACTGTAGTTGCCCGCTCTCGCCAGCTCCTCGTAGATGGCAATCGTCTCCGCCGACTCTCCGGGATCGTGCACTCCGGTCAAACCCCAGCGGTTGCACTCGGCGATTGCCGCGAGGATTGCCTTCCTCGTCTCCGCACGTGTCGACGCGGGGATTGCGCGATCGATCAGCTCTTGCGCGTTGTCGACGAACACTCCCGACGGATCGCCGTTCGCGAGCTTGAGAATTCGCCCGCCCGAAGGCTCGGCTGTCGCGGCAGTGATGTTTGCCAGCGCCATGGCTTTCGCGTTGGCCAGGAGGGCGTGTCCGTCGATCCTCTCCAGGACGACCGGATTGTTCGGAAAGGCGCTCGATAGCGCCTCGTGCGTCGGAAAGTCCTTCGTCTGCCAGCGATTCTGGTCCCAGCCGCGGCCGAGGATCCATTCGCCTGGACGTATGCCCTTGGCCCAATCCTTCGTGCGATCGATCACCTCCTGATACGAGGTGGTGCCGGCGACGTTCACGCGGCGCAGCATGTCCCCGAGTCCGAGGAGGTGCGCATGCGCATCGATGAGCCCGGGCAGTACCGTCGCGCCCTGCAGATCGATGACTTGTGTGGTTGGACTGGATAGCGCCTTCGCCTCGGCGTCCGATCCGATGAATACGATTCGCCCGCGACGCGCCGCGAGTGCAGAGACAATCGGGCGAGCGTTGTCGACCGTATAGATATGACCGTTGGTAAGAATCACATCGGCAGTCGCCTGCGCTCCGAGCGTCAATGGTGCGAGCGCGGCGATGGCAAAGTAGGTTGAGAGATGTTTCATGGTTTTGGAGTTTGCTTTCGGGATCGCGCTGACACAAGGACGTGCCCGGGATGAATCGCCGAATGGTGGTGATGTTCGCAGCGCTGATCACGACTGCGGCGTGCATCCACGTGCCGTCGGTTCCGCCGGGACCGGCCGAGTACTGGGGCTTCAGCGGGCCGTGGGACAAGCGCAGCGATCAGTCGGTGGAGGAGCATGGCGGGAGTCTGGCGCGAGTCATCACCGGCTGGATCACGTTCGACACCACGAGTTTTCTGCCGGTACAGGTCTATCCCGATACACTTCGCACCGATCCTTCGCAGAGAATGGCTCTCATCACCTCCTACAGCGGCAACCGCTTCCATCCGGAGGTCATTCGCGGGCTTGGTGCAAGCCCGCAGGCGGCGGGAATTACTGCCGGAGCCGTCGCATCGCTGATTGACTCTTCCGGTTATCGAGGCGTCGTCATCGACTTCGAGGGAATGACACCGAGGGACCTGGATGCCCTGCTCGCCGTTTCAAGGGCTGTCGCCGATTCGGTGCGCGCGCACGGCGTTCATACAGTCGTCATCGCGGTCCCCGCCGGTGATACCGCTGCCTATCCCGCGCCACTTCTCCTCGAGTCGGCGGATCTGATCATGGCCATGCTCTACGATCAGCACTGGAGCGCATCGCCGCCGGGCGCAATCGCTTCACCCGACTGGGTGGCGCGAAATCTCGGAGCCCGCGTCGCGGAAGTCGGGGCGGCAAGAATTGTGGCCGCGTTCCCACTGTACGGATATCGCTGGCGAAGGACGGCGGAGACGGAAGTGATCGGATTCGACGATGCACGGCGCCTTGCAACCATGACCAACATTCCGCTCGTTCGCGATCACGCCTCGGCCACGCTGCACGCGGCGTCACCCGAGGGGTGGGAGATCTGGGTGAGCGATCACGTGCTTCTCGAGACATTGGTGCAGGAAGCGCGAGAGCTCGGGGTCCGGACCTTCGCGCTATGGCGCCTCGGACTGGAAGACTCCGCGATATGGGAGTCGATCGGTCGCTAGACGACGAGCAGCTCTCTCTGATAGTCGGAGGGTGTAACAAGAAGGCCGTCCGCACCGATGAAGCCGTTCACCTCACTGCGCATACCGACGTCGCCCGCGAGGTACACGCCGGGCTCGATGGAAAATCCGACGCCCTGAATGAGCACACGCTCTTCGCGCGTCTCGAGATTGTCGATGTGCGGACCGGAGCCGTGCAGATCCCTCGGATCGATCGAGTGCCCCGTCCGGTGGATGAAGAATTCGCCGAATCCACGTTTGGTGATGACCGCCCGCGCTGCGTCGTCCACCTCTCCGCCGCGCACGGACTTTCCCGCGCTGATGCGGTCGCGCAAGAGAGCGATCGCCGCATCGCGCGCATCTCTCACCGCGAGCCAGACCTTTTCGTCCCGCTCGCTCGGTGGTCCAAGCGAGCCCATCCACGTCTGGTCCGCGAATACTCCAGCCTTCTCGCGCGCCCAGAGATCTATGAGCAGGATATCGCCGCGATTGATCGTCGCTGAGGTTTCAGGTATGGGCTCGTAGTGGGGGTTCGCCGCGTTCGGACCAATCGCGACGATCGGCCCGTGATCCGTTTCCAGGCCGTTCGCCGCGAATCGTTCCAGAATCCACTTCTGGAGGGCAAGCTCTGTGATCGGTGATCCCTTCTTCGCACTGCTGCCAGCGAGCCAAATTGCTTCCTGTCCGATCAGTGATACCACGCGCGCGGCCCGCTCGTGCGATGCGCGCTGGTCGTCGCTCCACACCGCGTAGAACGCCGTCACGAGGTCAGCCGAAGTCAGAACTTCTGCTCCGGCGCTCCGCACCATCTCGATCACTCCCGCGGGTATGCGGTCGAGATACGGAACGGCATCGCCCGGCGAGTACTCCATGGCGATCCGCTTTCCCTTGACCAGCTTGCCGATAGCAGACTCGAGGGCGCGCCAGCTACTGTACTTCTCCTTCGTCCAGTGCGATGGCCATGCGGTCCACGGCCCTTGCTCGATCGCGTGCGTGACCGCGACCGGAGATCCTTTGCGCGGGATGTAGACGAAGAAGCGACGGGTCGTCATGCCCGGCAGTCCGAGCATCCCCACCGCAACCGGATTCAAACCATGAAAATCGTAGAGCAGCCAGCCGTCGAGATCGGCTCGCTCCAGCGCGGACTGAAGTGCGGGCAGTGACTCAGGTTGTAGCACGATGGGCCGCTATTGCGATCCCTTGACCGCGCGCCACTCGGCGCGCCACTCGCAGATGTCTTCGCCGCGCTCACGGCAGTGGACGTGATCGATCATCCCGCCGCCATTTACTAGCAGCTTGAGCATTTCGCGAAGCGCCGATTCGTAGTAGAGGCATCCGATGCCCTTCGGCGCGGTTTCGTACGTGACCGATTCCTTGACTCCGACCACTATGGACGCGCCCACGCGACGGACGGATGCGCCCAGGTATTTCTCGCCTGCCTTCTTGACCTGGCGGAACGCGAGCGGCCGGGCAAGAAACCCAGGCAGGACGTGGATGATCTGTCTGGTAGTACCGGAGATCAGCTCGTACATCCTGTTCGCGACGATATTCCCCGCGCGCCCAAAGATCATCTCGGCGTCGGCGCGTCGTCCGATCAGCCGCGCAATCCCGCTCGCTTCGTGGATCGCGATGGCCTGATTACGCTTCATCGCGTCCTTGTAGCGACGGATCTGGGCGATCACCGTATCGCTCAGTCCGAGGCGCTTGTTCCGATGCTCCTGCACGTACTCGACGTCGTTGTCGTCTCCTTCCGGAATGTCGACAGAGCGAACTGCTTCGAGAAGGCTGAGCGGGACTATCGCGTTGACCGTGCCAGGCATTTAGTTCGTAGGCGGAGAGGGCAAGCTAACCGTCGCTCGAATCGCCTTCAAGCAGGAAACCCCATTGTGGATCTCTGATTTCTTCAGGAAAGCGAGGTAATTGCAGCTGGCCAACGTTTTCGTGCGGTTGATTGTTGGCGCGGTTGCGAGCGCCATGTCGGCGTTCGGCGCGCGCAGAATTCGAGCGCTTTCGAGGACTGGCGCAATTGCCGCGTTCGTGGTCGGAACAGCGGCTGTCGTCGCTGGTTGGAGCTGGGCGGCTTTGCTAATCGCGTATTTTGTGGCAGCCACAGCTCTCTCGAAGTTCGGCGAAGGAAAAAAGGCGAAGCGAATCGGTTCGATCGTGGACAAAGGCGACGAACGCGACGCGACACAGGTCTTTGCGAACGGAGGAATCTTTGCGGTCGCGGCGATGTGCGAGTTGATCACGCATTCCCCGGTCTGGTACGCGATTGGTGTCGGCGCGCTCGCTGGATCCGCAGCAGATACCTGGGCTACCGAGGTAGGAACTCTCGCCGGCGGCGAGCCGGTTTCAATCATTTCCTGGCGACGCGTACCGGCCGGCACTTCGGGCGGTATCACGCTGACGGGCTCGCTCGCCGGCGTCGCGGGCTCGTTATTCGTCGCCGCCGGGACGGCGCTGGCGCGGTGGCCTGTCACCTTCACCGCTGTCGCGCTGGGCGGCATAGCCGGTGCGTTGTCAGATTCTCTGCTCGGAGCGACGCTGCAGTCGCGCCGCTGGTGCGACGCGTGTGGGAAGCCAACGGAGCGGCTCGTACACGACTGCGGAAATCGCACGCGCCGCATTGGTGGAATCAGTGGGCTGGACAACGATGCCGTCAACGCCGTCTGCTCGGTTGTGGGCGCCCTGGTAGCTTTACTTCTATCGCGATAAACGGCACACGCCGGTTGGAGAACATGCAACGTAAGGAGCACGGGGACGGAGCGCGGGTTCTGCTCGTGAGCACGAATCGCGAGCGACAGCCATACCCCGTGGTGCCGAACGGCCTCGCCTGCATCGCTTCGGCGCTCGACGACGCCGGTCACAACGTCAGCTTCCTGGATCTGTGCTTCGCAGCGGACCCGGTCGCGTCGGCGCGGCGCGCGGCAGTCGAGTTCCGTCCGGACGTAATCGGCGTTTCCGTCCGCAACATCGACAACAGCGACGCGATCGCTCTTCGTCACTACACGCCCGAGGCAAGAGAGGTGCTGCATTCGCTAAGACGCGCAGCGCCGACCGCGAAGGTGATCGCCGGCGGTGC
>DASXYR010000161.1:0-10310 GCA_036502385.1 Gemmatimonadaceae bacterium | reverse complement strand
CCGTTCAGGCTTCAAACAGGACTTTGGCCGCGACCAGCAGGGGGCTCGCGCTTGACCGCGACCCGTCTCACTCGCCACGTGAAGGCACCGCGCGCCGACGTCTATCGCGCGCTCCTCGATCCGCGCGCGGTCGCCCGGTGGCAGGTGCCGAACGGCATGACCAGTAAGATCCACACCTTCGAGCCGCGCGAGGGCGGCATCTTCAGGATCTCCCTCACCTACAATTCGCCGACCGCGACCGGCAAGACGAGCGCGCACACCGACACGTCCCGCGGCCGCTTCGTGAAGCTCGTCCCCGACGAGAAGGTCGTCGAGGTCGTCGAGTTCGAGACGAAGGATCCCGACATGCGCGGCGAGCAGACGATCACCTTCACGCTGCTCGACGACGACGGCGGGACGGAGGTGTACGCGGTGCACGACAATCTCCCGCCCGGACTCTCGCCCGCCGACAACGAGACCGGTTGGCGGATGGCGCTCGACAATCTCGCGGCTTACGTGGAAGCCAAGCAGCCGAAATCGGCCGCGCGATGAACGTCCTCCTCTTTGGCGGCACGGGCATGGTCGGCGACGGGGTGCTGCACGAGTGCCTCGCCGATCCGCGGGTCACTAGTGTCCTTGCCCTCGGGCGCTCGTCACTCGGCGTCACGCATTCCAAGCTGCGCGAGATACGGCGCAAGGATTTCTTCGACTATTCCGATCTCGCGGGAGAGCTCGGCTCCATCGACGCCTGCTACTTCTGCCTCGGCGTCTCCGCGGCGGGGATGAGCGAGGCTGCGTATCGCCGGCAGACCTTTGACCTGACACTCTCGGCGGCGCGCGCGCTTGCCGCCGCGCACCCGAACGCGACCTTCTGCTACGTTTCCGGCGAGGGCACCGACAGCTCCGAGCGCGGCCGGACGATGTGGGCGCGCGTCAAAGGAGCGACGGAGAATGCGCTCCTGCAGCACCCTTTGAGCGTCTACCTGTTTCGCCCCGGATTCATACGCGCGCGTCCTGGCGTGCGCTCGAAGACGCGGCTCTATCGGATTCTCTACCCGATCATCCGGCCGTTCTTCCCGTTGTTAAGGCAGATCGCGCCGAAGCACGTCACTACGGCGGAGAACATCGGCCGCGCCATGATCGCGGTGTCGATCGGCCGCTACCCGAAGCGGGTGCTCGAGAATCCGGATATCAACGCAGCCGCGGGCGACACCTAAGCAGGACTCCAGAGCCCGTCACCTTGACGAGGGGCCGCTAGCACGGAGCACGGCCTAGCAATCGTCGTGACCTGCCTGCTGTTCCGCTGGAATTCCTGTTTGGGAGGCCGGTGCGGGTGTCCTCGCAGGCAAAATTCAGCGAGCGACCAGGAGACCCGCGACTGAGCGGAGCGAAGGAGCGTAGTTAGGGGCTCCGCCCGAGCGAGCGTTTTTGCCGAAGAGGAGATCCGCGCCGACCGACCGCGCGAAGATCCAGAGTGAGCTAAGCTGGAAAGCCATCTAACGAAGATTGCGTTGCGCGACGATTTTTCCGAGATCCAGGAGAACGAATGACGAAAGTTGGAATCGGAATTGTCGGCTCGCGATTTCAGGCCGACTGCATCGCGACGTCGGTGAGAGCGATGCCGGAAGAGATGGAAGTCGTCGCGGTCGCGTCCCCCACCAAGGGAAACGCCGAGGAATTCGCGCGCCGTCACGGCATTCCCAACTTCTATTCCGACTACCGCGAGATGCTGAAGAATCCCGCGGTCGAGATGATCTCCATCACCGCGCCCAACCGCCTCCACGCGCAAATCACGCTCGATGCCGCCGCAGCGGGGAAGCACGTCGTCTGCGAGAAGCCGCTCTGCGTGACACTCGAGGAGGCGGACGCCATGATCGACGGGTGCGCCAAAGCCGGAGTTCTTCTCCTGTACGCGGAGGAGCTTTTCTTCGCCCCGAAGTACGTCAAGGCCAAGCAGATGGCCGACGAAGGCGCCTTCGGAAGGGTGCATCTCGTGAAGCAGGGAGAAAAACACTCGGGGCCGCACGCTGACTGGTTCTGGGATGTCAACCAATCCGGCGGCGGAGCGCTCATGGACCTGGGTTGCCACGGCATCGCGTTCTGCTGGTGGTTTCTCGGCAAGCAGAAAGTGAAAAGCGTCTACGCCCAGCTTTCGACGCAGGTGAACGCCAAACGTACACAGGGCGACGACGAGGCAATCACCATCATCGAGTTCGAGAACGGCGCGATCGGAATGGTGGAGAGCAGCTGGAACAAGCCGGGCGGCATGGACGACACGATTGAAGTCTTCGGCGACAAGGGACAGACGTACGCCGACATGCTGATGGGCAACGCACTTCCGACTTATTCCGATGTCGGGTTCGGCTACGCGGTCGAGAAGGCGTCGTCCACCAAAGGATGGACGTACCCGGTTTTCGAGGAGCACTGGAACTACGGTTTCCCGCAGGAGATGCGGCACTTCGCGCGGTGCGTGCGTGGCAGGGAGACGCCGATCTCCGATGGTCAGACCGGACGCGTCGTACAGGAAGTGCTCTACGCGGCGTACGCGTCGGCTGGTCTCGGTCGCAAGATCACTTTCCCATTCCGGCCAAAAGGAATCGTCAAGCCGATCGATCTGTGGAAGAAGCCGGAGCTCGCAGAAGCCGCCCTGTAAATGCGATTCGCCGGCGCAGTCGACATCGGGGGTACGGGCACCAAGATCGGCATCGTCGCCGAGGATGGAGCGGTGATCGGGCGAACGACGATCCCGACGAATGCACCGGGCGGCCCACTTGGTTTGGTGAATGCGATCGCGGCTGCGTTTCGACTCCTGGTCGCGTCCACCGACAAGACACCTCCACTATCGGGCATTGGCGTCTCGATCGCCGGTTTTCTCAACCGCGAGCGCTCGGCGATGATCCACAACGCCAATCTCCCATTGATTCGCGAATTCCCGCTGCGAAGCGCGCTCGAGGACCGGCTGTCGCTCGACTGCCTGCTCGAGGTCGACTCGAACGCCGCCGTGCTCGCTGAGTACTGGCAGGGCGCCGGTCGTGGCGCGACGCGGTTGCTCGGCATCACACTCGGCACCGGTGTTGGTGGCGGGGTGATCATCGATGGCGCGCTGCTGCGATACACCGGTGAATGTGCGGGCGACATTGGACACATCATTCTCGATCCGAACGGCCGCCTCTGCTCGTGTGGCGCACATGGATGTCTCGAGGCGATGGCGAATTCCGCGGCGGTATCGGAGCGGGCGGGTGGACGAAGTCCGCGCGACGTCATCAACAGCGCGCGCGATGGCGATGGCCCCTCGGAGAAAGTTCTCGCGGAAACCGGCTGGTGGGTCGGACTCGGGCTCGCGTCACTCGTGCCGCTCTTCGCGCCCGACAGGATCGTCGTCGGTGGCGGAATCGCCGCGGCGCGGGAGTTTCTCATCGAGCCGGCGCGAGCGAGCTATCTCGAGCATGCGTCTCCCCAGTACCGCGGAATCGACGTGGTCGGTTCCCCCTTTGAAGGTTGGGAAGGGATGATCGGCGCGGCGAGTCTCTTCCTGAGTCCGCTCACCTAACGATCTATGGCGCGAACACCACTCCGCGTCTTCCCAACGGCCGAGCAAATGGGCGAGCACCTCGCTGCGCGATTGCTCGACGAGATTGAGGCGGCGCGCGATTCAGGAATGCCGTTTCTGCTCGGCTGCCCGACGGGTCGCACACCCCGTCCAGTCTACCGTGCGATGGCGCGACGACTCGCCGCCGCGCCACAGGATCTTAGCCATCTCGTGGCTGTGATGATGGACGAGTATCTCGTCAGCTCCGGCAAGGGTTTCGCGTACGTGCTTTGGAGTAAGGAATGGTCGTGCCACCGTTTCGCTCGCACCGAGATCGCCGGTCCGTTGAACGCTGGGCTCAATGACGAACGGCGCCTTCGGAAGGATTCGATCTGGTTCCCCGATCCGCGCGACCCTGAGAGCTACGACAAGAGGATCGCCGACGCCGGCGGGATCGACTTTTTCATTCTCGCCTCGGGCGCGACCGATGGCCACGTCGCGTTCAATCCGCCCGGCAGTCCCCGCGAGAGTCGGACGCGCATCATCCCACTTTCCGAGGAAACGCGCCGCGACAACCTCAAGACGTTTCCTTCGTTCGGCACGCTCGACGCGGTTCCGACGCACGGGATCAGCGTGGGAATCGACACCATCGTCTCAGCAAAGGAATGCGCGATGCTCGTGTCCGGAGCCGGCAAGCGATTGACGCTCGAGCGCATGACAAAGGCCGGCCAGTACGATCCAAACTGGCCGGCCACGGTGATTCATGAATGCGCCGCCCGAGAAATACTGGCCGACGCCGACGCCGCCTCAGCCCTTGATGGTCTTTGACGCCTCGTCCCACGTGACCTGCGCGTGCCGGAAGTACGACTCGTTCGCCATGTGGCACGCGAGGGCGGCGTGGTGGCCGAAGACGATGTCCTCGACAACGGGTTTGCGGGAGCGCACCGCGTCGAAGTAGTTCTTCAGGTGCGGCGTAACGTCGTCGTAGTCGCCGATTCGATACGAGATGCTGTTCACCAGTGCCTCGCGCGCGACGCGGGCGTCATTCTCCTCGTGCCACTTCCGGTTGTACTCCTCGCGCATCGCCCGCGGAAAGCTTCCCGTGTAATAGCTGGGATAGCTGTCGTTCCCTGACTGCGGAGTGAAGGTGAGGCCGCCGCCGGTCACTTCCAGAATCCCTTTCGATCCCTGAAAACGGTACGTCTCCGGCATGTCCGTCGCCTGATTCAGGCGCATGTGGACGGGCAGATCTCCGTAGTAGTAGTTCGTCGCGTGGACGTCGGGCATGTTGCGTCCGTCCTTCCAGTGCCTGATTCCGCCCACCGCCGAGGCCATCCTCGGCGGCTCGTTGATTCCCAGCATGAACATCATGCCGCTGACGAGATGCACGAGCAGATCGCCCGCGAGTCCCGTCCCGTATTCCTTCCAGCAGCGCCAGCGCGCGAAGATGAGCGGATTGAACGCCAGCTTCGGGACGTCTCCCTGCCACGTGTCCCAATCCAGATTCGCGGGTGACAGATCGAAGGGCGGGGGATACTGCCATGCTCCGGTTGGATCGTTGCGTCCGAGCGATCCCTCCACGATCATGAGATCGCCGAGCATTCCCTGAGCGATGATCTCCTTTGCCTTGGCGCAGATGAGGGAGCTCACCCGCTGTGAACCGATCTGAACGATGCGACCGCTCTTCTGCGCCGCCGCGACCATCGCCACGCCATCGGCGGCGGTGTGCGACATCGGCTTCTCGCAGTAGATGTCCTTGCCCGCGCTCACCGCGTCTATGACGACCTGGCGGTGCCAATGGTCCGGCACCGCGGCAACGATGCAGTCGATGTCCTTGTTGTCGAGCAGCTCGCGATAACGACGGGTCACGGGCAGGTCGGGCCTAACGATCTCGCGCGCCAGCGTGTGGCGTCCGTCGTAGAGATCCGCCGCGGCTGCGCACTCGACTCCGGGCAGCTGGATTGACGCCCCGAGGAGTCCCGACCCCTGCATGCCGACGCCGATCATGCCGAACCGAACGCGGTCGCTGGGCGCCACTCGCCTCTGGGGATCTTCGGCAGGCTCAGGTCTCAGCAGAATGTTCTTCGCCGCGATCGATCCGCCAACTGCGGCCGCGCTGACTCCGACAAACTCTCTGCGGGAGAAGGTATTCTGGTCCATGTGCATCTCCTCGATTCTGATTGGAGCTGCTTTCACTGCGGATTCGGACGCGGTTGAAAGTGCGGAAGCCCGCCTTCGAGGTCAACGGGCTTTCTTTTTGCGGATTCCGCGAACCCCGACCCTCACACGATCAAATGACTCGACTCATCATGTGGAACCTCGTGACCCTCGAAGGATTCTTCGAGGGCGCGAAGAAATGGGATCTCGCGTTTCACGAGTACGCCTGGGGCGACGATCTCCAGCAGTTCTCGCTGGAACAGGGGAAAACGGCCGACGCCCTTCTCTATGGTCGAGTGACCTATGAGGGGATGGCTGCTTACTGGAAGGCGGCCAAAGGTGAGACCGCCGAGTGGATCAACCGCGTTCCCAAGGTGGTGTTCTCGAGAACGCTGGCGAAGGCCGACTGGAACAACACCCGACTCGTAGGCAAGGACGCAGCCGGGGAAGTCGCGAGAATGAAGAAAGCGTCCGGGCAGAATATCTTCGTCTTCGGAAGCGGCGATCTCTCGAAGACACTGATGGAACACGATCTCTTCGACGAGTACCGTCTATGCGTTGTGCCGGTCGTGCTCGGCGAGGGTACTCCGCTCTTCAAGAAGCTCGCGGACAAAAAGCGCATGAAGCTCCGCGAGTCACGAACATTGAAATCCGGCGCAATCATTCTGTTCTACGAGCGACAAAAGTCGTGACCTGACTTCCTAAACGCATTGATCGGAAAAGCAGAGAGGGCAGCGACTTTCGTCGCTGCCCTCTCTTTCCTTTCAGCTAACCGATTGCGACGCCGAGTTACGGAACCGGCGTGAGAGTCGTGCCGTACTTGGTGTTGATCAACGCGATCAGGTCGTTCGCGATGAGCTTGTGCGCCGCCGCCGCCGGATGGATTCCGTCGAGCGAGACGAGCGTGCCGAAGAAAGTGGTGGTTGGCTTCGTGAAATCCGGGAACGGTGGGATCGCACCGGTCGCCCTCTGGGCGGCAAGCAGGACATTCGGATCGTAGTACGCAAAACCGATCGCATCCGCCTTGCTCTTGATATAGTTGTTGTAGCCCGTGATCGCTGCGCCGAGAGTCGCCTGCTCGGTCGCATCGAGGACGAAGAGGTCGCCAACGAGTGTGCCCGGCACCACGCCTGGCTGACACGAGATGAGCGCCGGATGCGTGCCCGCGCGAATGAGCGGAATGAGCTGCGGAACGCTGACCAGCGAAGCCGATCCGGTGCAGTTCGGGTGGATCGTGACCGTGGTCCCCGCTGCCGCGTTGATGGCCCCCTGAATCTGTGGGCTGCTGGCGATCAGAGCACCCGATTGAAGCAGCGGGATTCCCGCGACCTGCACCACACCGATCAGAACTCCCTTGATGTTGGGCTCGCTATCGGTGAGCTGTTGAATCATCGCGTCGTAGCTCGTCTGGAACTGCGCCTGCGTGCTGACGATTCCCGGCGACACACCCGCGACCGGCACGATGACGCCGCTGGCGCCGGCCTCGAGCACGTCGTTGTTACCGATCCAGATCGTGGCGAATGTCGGCCTGGCGTCGAGCGCGCGCTGAACCTGGCTCTTGCCGCCAAGGATGAACGTGGTGAGCGCGTTCGAGGCGACGGTGGTGGCGGAGGTTGGATCGAGAACGCGCGCGCCCGGCACGGCGACGTTGTTCAGGATGTCTGTCACCGAGGTGGTGATACGAAGCGCACACGGCGGCGCGGTCGCACCACCCACGCGCGCGCCGGTCAGCACATTCGCGAGCGGCGGCGGGCATCCCGGCAGTGAGAGCGCGGCGTAGTGGTACTGCGTGCCCATTTGGCCAGCGAGCAACCGCGCGTAACTCTGGCGCTGGGTCGAGTCATTGATGCCGCTGCTCTGGTAGCCGGCGGTGATGCTGTTGCCGATCGCAACGTAACTCTTGAAGATGTCACCACCCGTGGCCGTCCCGGTTCCGAGAAGGTCGCGGTTTTCGCTGCAAGCCAGCAGCGCCGTAGCGGCGCCAAGGATTGCCACGCGGGTGAGAGTAGTCATTCGCAACATCTTGATTTCTCCGGGCGTGGTTAGAAGGAAGTCTTGAGGCTGAGCGAGAAGACGTTCGCGCTCAGTGTATAGAAGCCGCTGTTGAGAGCGAGCGCCTGGGCGTCCGTGCTGCCAGTGGCTCTCTCGTCGATCCGGCCGCGACGGCCGTGCGTGAATACGTGCGCGTACGCTCCGTCGAGGGTGAGGCGGCCCATCACCGGCAGTCCGACGCCGAGCGTGAGGTTGCCGCGGTCCATGTCGGGAAGAAGGGGCGTTACGGTCTGGTCCGGTGCGGCGGATGTGGCAGCCGCGAAACCCGCGCGCAGCGCCAAGCCGCTGGTCGTCTTTTTCTCGGCTCCAATGCGGAGAGACGACGTGTTGTTGTACTGCTCGACGATAACCTTGGAAGGTGCGCCGCCGTCGAAGTTCACAGGCAGTTGATTGAACGACTTCCAGCCGACGTAAGCGTACTCGAAGCTGAGCGTCGTTCCCTCGAATCCGGTGTACGCGAATCCGGTCTGGATCTGGGCCGGGTGGCGAATGACGGTGTGCGCCTTCTGTGGAGTGAGAGCGCCACCGCTGACGAACTGGCTTGCGACCAGAGCATCTACCGGCGTGTTCGCTGGAACGCCGAACGGGTTGCCTGCCGCGAGCACGAGTCCGGTCGGACGCGGCTCGAAGGTGGCGTCGGCGTCGTACTTGAAGGAGACCTGCGACAGAAAGCGCAGGCCCATCTCCCATGTGGGGGTGAGCTTGCCATGAATGCCGAGCGTTACTCCCCAACCGTTGGCCGATCCCTTGAGCTTCGCGCGCGCGAATTCGGTGCGCGCGGGAATTCCGAGCTGGCCGAAAGTTGGGCCGGCAGGCGTCGCGACTGAGGCGAGATCAACGGCCTGAACCAGCTCCACACTCGAGTGGCCATAGATCGGACCGCCGCCGACAGACCAGTTGTCGGTGAGCTGGTACGCGACGTTCGGCTGCACATAGATCGTCTGCAGCGATGCTTTCTTGGCAGAGAAGCGTCCCGGGAAATCATCGGTCCACTGCGACGTCAATCCGTAGGGGACGTACGCGCCGATGCCGTAGGCCAGCTTTCCGGCGCCGCGGTAATTGAGAAAGACGTGCGGCACGATGGACGTGGGGACGTCGCCCTTATACGTCGTGAAGCTCGTGTCCTGGGTGAAGTCGCCGTCGATCTTGATGATCGCGGCGCCACCGTAAAATGAAAAGCCCTGGGTCGCAGGCAGCGCGCCAGGGTTCCAGTAGATGCTCGATGCGTCCGCGCATGGTGCGGAAGTGTTGGCGAAGCCGCGCGACACCGCGCATGAGCCGATTTCGTTCAGCCCGAACGCCTGGGCTCCGGCCGCGGCCGGTAGCGCGAGCAGAGCGAGCGCAAGTGTATATCGTGAGGCGCGGTGTAGCGTCATTTCCATCCTCCTGTGATGTCCGGGGGGAAGGGCCGGACGTACGTGCGTCGGTCGGTCGATGCAGTTCATTATGCTGTTCGCTGGGGGGAAAAAGCTGGCGGGAACAGCCGCTAATATAGGATATGAGACGGCGCGTGTCGCTACCCAAAAAATGCTTTGTTTACTGGGTTAGAGAGGATCGGAGCGCGCCGCCCCCTCATTCGGGCGCCGAACCAATCAGGGCTCGGCCATTTGGGTGGCGAGACAGCTCGGGCAAATGCCGTGGGTGAACTGAGTTGAGGTGTGATGCGATATGTAGTTCTCAACGGTGTGCCAGTAGTTCTCGTCGTCGCGGATCTTTCGACAGTACGAACAGATCGGCAATATCGCCCTCAAGGTGTTCACTTCGGCGAGCGCAGTCTTCAGCTCCTGCACCAGCTTCTCGCGTTCCTCCTCCGCCTGCTTGCGCGCCGTGATGTCGCGGGCCACGGAGTAGATGACCTGCTCCGCTGAATCGGGCGTCGCATTCCAGAGGAACCATCTATACGTGCCGTCCTTGCACATGTAGCGGTTCTCGAAGTGGAGCGCCTGTCCGCCCTGCCTGACGCTCGCGTTCTGCTTGAGTGTGCGCTCGCGATCGTCGGGGTGCACGAACTCGATGAACGGCTTCGACATCAGCTCTTCGCGCGTAAAGCCGAGGGTGCGTTCCCAGGCAGGATTGAGGCGCTTGAAGTATCCCTTGAAGTCGAGAAAGCAGAGCATGTCGATCGACGTGGTGAAGAAGCGCTCATCCAACTCGCTTGCCCCCTTGCCAGGGGCCGCCGTCTCGAGGGGCATGTCCATCAGCACCAGATCAGGCTGCAACTCGGCTTTTGCGGCGAGAGCCTCGTCTCCCGGCGCCGCGATCGCGGCAACTTCGTACCCCAGCTCCGCGAGATTCTTTTCGAGCTTTTTTGCTATACGCATCTCCTCGGCGACGATCAGTACTCGTCTTCGGGGTCGTTTGGAAGTGGCTTCGCTCGGCATCACGCAATCTACACACGGTGTCCGGGCGGCTGAAGTCTTTTGAAGCACCGCTGAACACTACCAGCGGGCGGGTTTGGGTGGAGCGGCCCGCGGCTTCGGGCGAGCATTGCGTCCCCCTACCGCACAGCTTAATTCTCCGCGTGCGGCGACTCGATCCGCTCGCTCAACAAAACGTCCAGTCCCTCAAGAAAACTTGCACCGGAGCTGCCATG
>DASXYR010000160.1:0-16476 GCA_036502385.1 Gemmatimonadaceae bacterium | reverse complement strand
CCAATGACGTCCCCTCCGGGCGGAGGGAGTGTGACCTGTCCGCAACGAGCAAGGAGCGGTGCGGCGAGCAGGATCGAGGCGCGGATCTTGGCGCAGAGCGTTGGGTTCAGATCGGCGGGGCGCAGGTCCTTCGCGTGCACGTCGAGGGCGTTCTGCCCCACCCATTCCATCGACGCTCCAACCGATCGAATCAGCTCTACAAGCGTCTCGATGTCTCGGATGCGGGGCACGTTCTGGAGATGGACGACGTTCTCAGATATCAGCGCGGCGGCGACGATCGGCAGCGCCGCGTTTTTGTTTCCAGAGGGCCGAATCGAGCCGCTGAGGGGTCTTCCTCCCTCGACGACGAACTGTACTGCTGGCATGTTGCTCCTGAAGGCGTCTGTGGGTTGACGTGTTGCGAAAATATATCGCAGACCGCACTCTTTGTACCGTGTGGCTAAACTCTCTCTGTAAATGGCCTCTCCCTTGCACACCTAAGCGCGCATGACAGCATGGTTCATCAGCGGAGCCGAGCTGCTGCAGCAGGTGGCCCGCGCGCTGCCGGATACGATCTACACGAAGCAGGTGGTAGTGGAACCGGGCCTCTGGGAAAAGATCACCAGCATTGCGAGCGGCGTGATGACGTTCACCGTCATCATTCTCACGGTCGCACTCGTTCCCGCAGCGTGGAATTTCCGAAAGAGCTACAAGAAAGTCAGCGACATGCTCGACAAGATTTACGGCGACGTAAATCCGCTGATGCGGCACGCCAGCGCAATCGCGGACAACGTCGACTATATCTCGACTTCGATTCGCGTCGATGTCCAGCAGGTGAGCCAGACGGTGGCCGCGGTGAATCAGCGTCTTCAGGAGGCTCTGGAATCCGCCGAAGACCGCATGAAGCAGTTGAACGCGCTGCTCGATGTGGTGCAGGAGGAGGCGGAGTCGGCGTTCGTGACTACCGCGTCGACCATACGCGGCGTGCAGACGGGAATCAATCAGGCTTTTGACCAGGAGGAGTTGTTCGATGGGGACTTCGACGAAGAGCGAGCCGACAGCGGGGAGAAACCGCGCCCGCGTGTCCGACCCAGAAATGGAAGCGGACGAAGGGCGTGAGCAGCAATACGACCTTCTCACCGCGGCGATAATCGGCGCGGCCGTTGGTGCAGGAATTACGCTGCTGTTGAGACGCGGGCCGTCGGGACGCCGGCCGGTTGGACCGCTCATGCGGTACGCTGGACGTGGCGCGACACTCGCTGGAATCGCCGGCCTCGAGGGAGCGAAGTGGGCGGGCGGACGCGGTCTCGAAGGCGCGCGCTGGGCCGGTGGCCGAGCCGCAGAAGGAGCTCGCTGGGTCGCGCCGCGCGCAAGAGCAGGTTTCCGAACCGCGGTGGATCGCGGTGAGGAGATGATCGACCGCATTCCAGTAGACGATGTCGTAGAGCAGGTTCGCGATTACGTCGATACCGCCCGCGATGCGATCAACGATGTCGTAAAAGACGAGCTCAACGATCTTCGCAAAGCCGTACGGCGCCAGCGTAAGCGTATCGGGATTTAGGGCTCTTACGATGCGGCACGCCACGCCGCGGACAGTCTCGGCTGGTGGCGTGGCACTGGCCGTCCTGCTCGCGCTGATTCTGACGCCGGCGGTCGCGCACGCGTGGACACCGGGGACGCACATTTTTCTAGGCGAAGCGGTGATGCGCTCGCTTCCCCTTCTCCCCTCGAGCGTAGGCGAGCTCCTTGCTGCCTTCCCGTACGACTTTCTCTACGGGTCGATTGCGGCGGACACCAGCATCGCCAAGAAGTACGCGGCCGCTGGGAGGCACTGCCACTCGTGGAACGTGGGTTTTGAGATCTACGACAACGCCGACTCGGAGCCACTTCGCGCGTTTGCCCTTGGCTATCTCGCCCACCTCGCGGCGGACTCGGTCGCTCACAACTACTTCGTTCCGCACCAGCTCACGATCACCTCGACGACGGCAGCGCTTGGTCACAGCTATTGGGAAAGTCGCTTCGACACCCATGTCGGGGAACGATTCAGCCGCACCGCAAAGCAGCTCATTCTCCGCGATCACACTCACTCGGACGAGCACCTCGATCGGATTCTGAGTCCGACGATCTTCAGCACTCCCACCAATCGCCGGATCTTTCGCGGAATGGTGTACGTCGCAGATACCGAGTCGTGGCAGCGCATCTTCCACCTCGTGGAGGAGAAGAGCCGCTGGGATCTGACCGACAAGGAGGTCAGCGCATACATGATCCGCGCCTTCGATTACGTCGTTGATCTCATCACGCGGCTGGACAACTCCGAGGCGTTCAAGCTCGATCCGGCGGGAACCGTTCCCTTGCGCGAAGCGAAAAAAGTTCGCCGGGCTGCCCTTAGACGCGGCGGCGAGGAGCACGTGTTCGAGCAGGCCCAACACCATTTCGGAATGCCGCCCAGCGCGCTTCGCTACGCTATCGGGCTTCCGGAGCCGCTCTATCCGGCCCGACTCGAGAGCAGCTGATTCACGCGCTTGGGGTCGGCGCTTCCTTTCGATTTCTTCATGACGAATCCGACCAGGACACCCTGCAGCTTCTTCTCGCCAGCGCGGAAGCGCGCTGCTTCTTCCGGATGTTCGGCGAGGACCTCGTCCACCCATGTCGCGATTGCGCTCTCGTCGCCGACCTGCAGCAATCCGTCGTCGGCTGCAACCTGCGCGGCCGGCTGGCCGGTCTCGAGCATCCTCGCGAAAACGCGCTTCCCCGCCGTGTGGCTGATCGTTCCGTCGCGCACGAGATTGAGCAGCTGCGCCAGATCCGCGGGGCGCACGCGGAAATGAGTGATCTCCTCGCTGGACGCGCGCAGCACCGCCAACACTTCCCCCATCACCCAGTTGTACGCTGACTTCCCATCGCCCGATGCGCGCGCGACAGCCTCGAAGTACTCGGCAAGCGCTGGATCTGCGGTGACCTGCTCGACCTCGACAGCCGACAGCGAATATTCCCCTACGAGTCTCGCCTTTCTCTGATCGGGTAGCTCGGGCAGATCCTTCCGCAGGTCTTCGATCCACTTCGTATCGAGCATGAGCGGCCTGAGATCGGGCTCCGGAAAGTACCGGTAGTCGTGACTTCCTTCCTTCGTGCGGCTTGGCCGGACCGTCTCGCGCGCGCCGTCCCACAGGAGCGTCTGCTGCTCGATCTTTCCACCCGAGTCGATCAGAGTCGTCTGCCGAATGAACTCGGCGTCGAGTGCCTTCTCGACGGCGGAGAACGAATTCATGTTCTTCACCTCCGTCTTGGTGCCGAGCTTCGACTGACCCGGCGGTCGGACGCTGATGTTGGCATCCACCCGAAGGCTTCCCTCTTCCATGCTCACATCGCTGACGCCGAGGTATTGCAGTATCTGCTTCAGGGTTCGCAGATAGGCTCCCGCGCCGGCCGAAGTTCGGATGTCGGGCTCACTGACGATCTCGATCAGGGGAACGCCGGCGCGGTTGAGATCGATCGCGGTCGCGCCTGGATAGCGGTCATGGATGGACTTCCCGGCGTCTTCCTCCATATGCAGGCGCGTGATCCTGACTCGCACGTCGGTTCCATTCTCTGATTTTCCGACGACGACCGATCCGCCGGTAGCGAGGGGCTGGTCGAACTGGGAGATCTGATAGCCCTTCGGAAGGTCGGGGTAGAAGTAATTCTTTCGAGCGAATACCGATACCTCGTCGACCTTGCACCCAAGGCCCAGCGCGGCGCGGACCGCGAGCTCGACGGCGTGCTCGTTGAGCACCGGCAACGCGCCCGGTAGCGCGAGACAGACCGGACACGTGTTCACATTTGGCGGGGCGCCGAAATCGGCGGAGCATCCGCAGAATGCCTTCGTGCGCGTCTTGAGCTGGACGTGCACTTCGAGTCCGACGACCATTTCGTAGCGGCTGGTCATTTGTGCGCGTCCGGGCCGAGCGATGCCTCGAGCGCGTACGCGACGCGAAACATTGCGTACTCGTCGAAGTGAGCCGTGATGATCTGACCGCCGACAGGAAGATTGCGCACCCTGCCGATTGGTACCGACATGGCCGGGACTCCCGCCAGGTTTGCCGTCACGGTGAAGATGTCGTTCAGATACATCTCGTAGGGCTCGCTGATCGCGCCGATCGGAAACGCGGTGTTGGGTGTCGTCGGTGTGAAGATCGCGTGAACGCCGCTTGCGAAGACGGACCGGAAATCCTCGGTGATCAGCGCGCGGACGGCCTGAGCTTTTCGGTAATAGGCGTCGTAATATCCCGCCGACAACACGTACGTCCCGAGCAGAATCCGGCGCGTCACCTCTGGCCCGAATCCTTCCGAGCGCGTCGCCTCGTACATCGCCTTCAATCCCTTTCCGGGATCGACGCGAAGTCCGTAACGCACGCCATCGAAGCGCGCGAGGTTGGACGACGCCTCCGCAGGGGCGAGGATGTAGTAGACAGGAATCGCGAGCGGCGAGCGCGGGAGCGAGATGTCGCGGATGGTTGCGCCCATCGAACGGAGCCGGTCGAACGCGCGCTCACAGAGATCCCGAATCCTGGGGTCGAGCGAATCCGGGAAATACTCCTTCGGCTTCCCGATGACGACTCCCGCCAGTGTGTTCTCGTTGGGTGGTGGCGGAAGCGGAACAGGTGTGCGGCCGATGCGAATCGCCTCCGTGCCCGGGTCGCGCGCATCGGGCGCTGGTACGCCGAGCGCGGACAGCCGATAGATCGGGACTGTATGATCGGAGCTGGTGGAGTCGAACTTGTCGAATCCGGCGATGCACTCGAGGCCGAGCGCGGCGTCGTCAACGGTTCGGCCAAGCACTCCGATCTGGTCGAGCGAGGATGCAAACGCGACGAGGCCGTATCTGCTGACGCGTCCGTAACTCGGCTTGACGCCGACCACGCCACAGAAGGCAGCTGGCTGGCGGACGGACCCCCCCGTCTCCGACCCGAGAGCGATCGGCGTTATTCCGGCTGCGACGGCGGCTGCCGACCCACCGGAAGATCCACCGGGAACACACCGCACGTCGTGTGGATTTCTCGTCGGACCGTAAGCGCTGTTCTCCGTCGACGAGCCCATCGCGAACTCGTCCATGTTCGTCTTCGCGACGATGAGAGCGCCGTTGGCGCGAAGGCGCTCGATCGCGGTCGCCTCAAAGGGGCTGACGTATCCCTTGAGTATCTTCGACGCACAGGTGGTCGGTAAACCAAACGTCGCAATGTTGTCCTTAACGGCAATCGGGACCCCCGCCAGCACGCCAAGGTCGGCCGCGCTCTCGCGGCGCGCGTGCATCTCCTCCGCCTCGGCGACGGAAGTCTTCTCGTCGGCGTAGAGGGTGATGTTGAGATCGCCATGACCCGCGCCAATGGCGTCCGCTTGTCTGAACGAAGCAGTGACAATATCGGCGGGAGAGAAATCACCCGCGCGCACGCCGGACGCGATCGCGGCGGCGCCCAGCCGTGCATCCGGTACCCGGTGCCCGGTACCCGAGAGTTTATCGACGCTCAAGCCCCGCTCTCGGTGGAATCCTCGTGCGTTGCCAGTCGCGGGACGAGAAAAAAGCCGTCGCGCATCGCCGGCGCCATCGACGCTATCGTTCCGGTCATGATCGGCGTTACGCCCACATCGGGGCGAAGTGGCGTCCCGGTCGCACCAGCTGTTGGAGTTGTCGCAACGCCGCTGGTATCCACCTGGGAGAGAATCTCCATGTGCGACAGAATCGCGGTGAGCTCCGCAGTGAGCGCGTCTGCGCGCTCGGCGTCGACGCCAAGGCGCGCCAGCCCGGCGATATGAAGTACGTCGGCGCGGGTGACCGACATTATTCCTGCCCGCGCTCGAGAGTGGTGTACGCGAGCTTGATGGTTTTCCTGCCGACGTTCGGATCGTCGAAATCGATGACGGCCTTGACCTCTCTGCCAAGACCCGATACTTCGGCAATGGATCCATCGCCGAAGAGCTTGTGCTTCACCCTTTCTCCCTTCACATAGCGCGGCTCATCCTGTGACAGCTCGGCCTCGGTGATGGCGACCTTCCGCCACGACGGAACTTCGTGCGTGCGGCGCGCGGGGTATGCGCCGCTGTGGAATCCCTCACCGCGCGAGGTAGTCCGACGACCCATCGCGGTCACGCGCATCGTCTTCCGCTCTTCCAGACTGGCCGCCGCGATTTCGCGCAGGAATCTCGACTTGATCGACGGCAGCAGCTCGCCGTTCCTCCTCCGCATCTCGGTGAACGACAGAAACAGTTTCTCTTCCGCGCGGGTGATTCCGACGTAGAAGAGGCGACGCTCCTCTTCCAGCTTCGGGGGATCGTCGAACGATTGCGAGAGCGGAAAGAGACCATCCTCCAAGCCGGTCAGGAACACCACCGGGTACTCGAGGCCCTTCGCGTTGTGGAGCGTCATGAGGGTCACGGCGTCGGCAGACGGATCGAGAGCATCAGCCCCGGCGACGAGCATTGCGCGCTGCAGGAAGTGGTCGAGCGGCGTGAGCCCCACTTCGCCCCCGTCGTCGATCACGGTTTCGGCGGCGCCATTTATCAAGGCACTCACGTTCTCGATGCGATCTCGGGCAGACTCGGGTCCTTCTGACTGGAGATATGCAACGTACTTGATCTCGTCGATGAGCTCCTGGATCACCACGTCGACGCTGGTGTCCTTCGCCCGCTCGCGCAATCCGGCAATCATCGAGACGAAATCGGCGAGGGCCTTTCGGGCGGCAGGACGCAGCGCCTCCTGCAAATCCTCGCGACGGGCGATCTCGAAGAGCGGGACGCCCGCTTGCTTCGCGCGCTCGGCGAGTGAATCGACGGTGGTGTCGCCGATTCCGCGTTTCGGAACCGTGATCGCTCTTCGAAACGCTTCTTCGTCGGCTGGATTTGCGATGAGCTTCAGATACGCCATCAGATCGCGTATCTCGCGCCGATCATAGAAGCGCACCGATCCCACGAGTCGGTACGGTATCGCGTCCCGCCTCAGCGCATCCTCGAGTGCGCGGCTCTGCGCGTTCGTCCGGTAAAGAACCGCGAATTCGTTCAGGCCGCGGCTCTCGCGATTCTGTCGCGACTTGATCTCCTCGAGGACCCAGTCCGCCTCGTCTCGTTCGTCGAGGGCTGCGACGATCGTGACTGCCTCGCCCGAAGGGCGCGTCGCGCGAAGCGTCTTTCCCTTTCGTCCGACGTTCTGCGTGATGGCGGCGTTGGCGACGTGGAGGATGTCCGGTGTCGACCGGTAGTTGTCCTCGAGACGCACGAGCTTCGCCGACACGAACTCCTTCTCGAAGTCGAGAATGTTCCGGATGTCCGCGCCCCGCCATCCGTAAATGGACTGATCATCGTCGCCGACGACGACGACGTTGCCGTGTCCGCTGCCAAGGAGTTTGATGAACTGAAACTGGGCGCGATTGGTGTCCTGGTACTCGTCAACCAGAATGAACTGGAACCGATCCCGATAGCGGGCGAGAGTCGCTTCGTCCTTTCGAAAGATCTCGACGGGCAGCACCAGCAGATCGTCGAAGCTCACTGCGTTCGCGCCCCTCAGCGTCGCCTCCATTCGTCCGTATACCTTGGCCGCTGCGCGCGATACCGGATCCATCGCCAGCGATGCGTATTCGGTCGGCGGCACCAGTGCATTCTTCGCATCGGAGATCAGTGAGGAGATCACCTTCGGACTCCACTGCTTGGGCGAGATCCCTTCGCTTTCCATCAACCGCTTCACGACGCCGAGGTTGTCGTCCTCGTCGTAGATGGTAAAGCTTGCAGTCCTGCCGACGTGCCGCGCTGCGCTTCTAAGGATGCGCGCGCCAATCGCGTGGAAGGTGCCCGTCCACATCCCCTTCGGCTCTTCATCGAGCAGTCGCGTGATTCTCTCGCGCATCTCACCGGCGGCCTTGTTGGTGAAGGTCACGGCGAGGATGCGCGAGGGATCCACGCCGTGGTGCTCGATCAGCCGCGCAATGCGAGTCGTGAGGACCCGCGTCTTGCCCGATCCCGCGCCGGCAAGAACGAGCATCGGCCCCTCGAAATGGAGCACGGCTTCACGCTGGGCGGGGTTCAAGCCGGCCAGAGGCTCGGCGGCTTCGACAGTTGCGACGTTGGGTGATTCGGACATTCTCTCAAGATACCGCCCCGAAGGTTGGTTCATAACCCGACCTTCTATTGTGGCGATCTTACCCCAAAAGCATGTCGAATGTCGCGCCGCGCTCCGACGGGACCAGCAGCAACTCGCCGCCGTGACTGTCGCGAACGATGCGGCGGGCGAGGGAGAGGCCGATTCCCCAGCCCTTCTCCTTTGTCGAGAAGCCGGGGTCGAAGATCTGATGCCGGATTTCGCGCGGGACACCCGGCCCATCGTCCGCGACTCTTACCCGGACTCTCCCTTCCGGAAGCGCTTCGGCGGAGATCTCGACGCGGCCGTCGCGTCCCGCGAGCGCATCGATCGCATTCTTGGTCAGCGACTCGAGCGCCCACTCGAGGAGCACGCCGTCGCCCTGGACGACCAACTCTCCCTGATGCGACGACGAGACCGTAACGCGCTGCGCGAGCGTTGGAACGCGCGCGCGAAAATATGCCGCCACACGATCCACCAGAGTGCCAAGGTCTACCGAATCCTGTCGCGGGGGACGGCCGATCCGCTCAAATCGGTGCGCGACGCGCTCGAGACGCTCGAGGTCGGCCTCCATGTGATCGAGCGCGGCCGAAGTCGTCGCCTCCGGTTCCGTTTCGCGAAGGAGCTCGATCCACCCGCTGATGCTCGAGAGCGGAGTTCCGAGCTGGTGTGCCGACTCTCTAGCCATTCCGGCCCATATCTGTTCGCGATCCGCCCGGCCGCGGGTGCGGAGAGCGTACGCGCCGGCGACGAGGACCATTGCGATCAGTATCGACTGCAAAACCGGGATGAGGATGAGTCCCCGAACCAACGGCGTATTGCCGTAATGCACCGCGCCAACGCCAGGCTCGATGATCGGAGAATTCTGCCGGTCGATCTCGGCGAGATAGTCGCGCATCACCGTCGAGTTGATCGGGGCCGTGAAGGGCACGTTTGCGGTATCCGTCGCCCGACCCCGCGTGTCCGTGAGTATCATCGGCACGCCGGACTCACGGATGTGGCGCGAAAGATCGAGGAGCGCGGCCGTCGCGGCATCCGGATCGGGATCGCTGAGTCCGTTGTAGACTCGCGCATACATGAGTCCCACGCGGGACGCTTCCTGACGGAGCTCACGCACTACTCCGCGCGTGTAGATCACGTACCACGTGAGCAGCGCGAGTACGCCGATCGTAACGAGAGTGACCGGAGCGAGCCGGCGCATGGGGGTTAGCTCAGGCGCTCAGCGCCGAGATAGGTCCTGAGCGCAGCGGGGACGAGCACGCTGCCATCCTTCTGTTGGTGGTGCTCCAGAATTGAAGCAATGATCCGCGGAAATGCGAGGCCGCTTCCGTTGAGCGTGTGGACGAAGCGCGGCTTGCCGCCATCCGCCGGCTTGTATCGAATGTTCGCCCGGCGCGCCTGGAAGTCGGTGAAGTTGCTGCACGACGATACCTCGAGCCACTTCCCCACTCCTGGCGCGAATACCTCGAGATCGTATGTGTGAGCGCTGGCGAACCCGGTATCCCCGGACGCGAGTCGGACCACCCGATATGGAAGCTCCAGCAGCTGCAGAATCTTTTCGGCGTGCCCCGTGAGCAGCTCGAGCTGTTCTCCCGATGTCTCAGGCTTTACGAAACGCACGAGCTCGACCTTGTCGAACTCGTGGACACGCAACAGACCCCGCGTGTCCTTCCCGGCGGCGCCCGCCTCGCGGCGAAAGCACGAGGAGTAGGCGGTCACCGCCTTGGGAAGCTCCGAGTCGGGCAGGACCTCGTCGCGATAGAGATTCGTGAGGGGAACCTCGGCGGTCGGAATCAGAAACGCGTCCTCGTCCTTCAACCCGTACATGTCCTCCTCGAACTTCGGAAGCTGGGCGGTGCCGATCATGCTCGGCCGATTCACGACGACGGGCACCCACGCTTCCTCGTAGCCATGATCACGCGTATGGACATCGAGCATCAAGTTCAGCAGCGAACGAACGAGGCGCGCGCCCTGGCGCCGAAAGACGATGAACCCCGAGCCGCTGATCTTTGCGCCGCGCTCGAAATCGATCAGACCGAGCCTGCCTCCGACCTCCCAATGCGGCTCCGCTGACGCGCCTTCACGTGGGACACCCCAGGTGCGGACGATGCTGTTGCTTTCCTCGCCGCCGGCGGGAACCACATCGAGCGTGACGTTGGGCAGCTCGAGGAGAATCGCGTTGAGCTGGCCTTCGGTCTGCGCCAGCTCCCGATCGAGTCGGGCGATCTCGTCTCCGAGGTCGCGCGATTGTTTCTGAAGATCGTCCGCCGCTTCTCCGGCGCGCTTCTTCTGCCCGACCTGCTGCGTGACGGCGTTGCGTGCGGCCTTCCGCTCTTCGACGGCCTGGATGGTATCGCGCCTGTTTCTATCGAGCTCGACGGCGCGGTCGATGGTGGGTGAGAGGGCATCGAGAGCACCGCGCCGGCGCATCCCCGCGCGCAGTGCGTCGATGTGCTCACGCACCATCCTCAGGTCGTGCACGACTCAGCTTGTGGGTACGCCGACGCCCAGGGAGCGGAATCCGCAGTTGGGGTCAAATCCCACGCGAACGAAAACAGTTCTCGACGCGAGATCGACGCTATCGGCTACGATTTTCGCGTAGAGGTATGGCGAGATGGCGAACTGACAGATGTCCTGCGATCCGTTGTGGGGGGACTGAATCGTGACCACTTCCCCCGGAGCCATCACCAGCGCGGAGTCCGTCTCGAAGCCGGTCTTCGGAGCCACGGTTACGCTGTCGAAGATGCCCGCCACCTTCTGCAGACCCACGGGACGTCCGCCTCCCGGTGTGCTCACCACGAGCTTGACCGGATAGATCACAGCATTGCCATTTGCATCGATATCGAGGGCAACGTCAAAACTGGCGGATCCATCGACGCGGACAACCTGCCTGCCCACCAAAGACACGCCGCTCGGATAAGAGGGCGGAGTGCCCGATAATGCCCAGACCGTCAGAGAGTCGGTCGAGGTCGACAGATTCGCCTGGAGATTCGTAGGATTTCCGCAGGCGCTGAGAACTAACGCGGAACACATCGCCGCGAGTATTGCGAGACGAGCTTTCATGCAGATTATAGACAGATGAGAGACTGGAGGGGTTGCTTCTCGATAATACCCCGTAACTTACGACAGTTCAAGCGATTGCCGCGCTTGACTTCACTCTTTGGCTTTCCTAGCTTCGCAAATCCTTCTCCTATAAATGCCCAACATAAGAGATTTCACCAGCGCGCTCAGACAACGTCCGGGAGTTGACGCAGTTCTGGTATTGGGAAAAGACGGCCTGCTCATCGAAGGCTTCGCAGCGCCCGGACTCAACAACGATGATCTCGCCGCCCGCGTTCCCGCGCTGATATCTGAGGCAGAGGCCCTTGGACGCGCGACGCTTCAGGGACAGATCAACACCGCGATTCTGGAGCACCAGAAGGGATACGCAATCGTGGCGGCACTCGCTGACGAGACCCTCCTTCTCGTACTCCTGCGTCCATCCGCCGATCTCGGCGGACTTCTGTTCGACGTCCGGCGCTATCGCGGAAACATCGCGGCGCTCATCTGACAATGACTGATCCCGCCGTACGCCTCTGTCACATCCTCGTCGCCGATGATGAGCCGCACATCGGGCGCATCATCAAGATGAAGCTGGAACAGGGCCCATTCAGAGTGAGCCTCGCCTACGACGGTCAGGAAGCGCTCGACTTCATCAACGGCGAGGAGAAGGTCGACCTTGTCCTCCTCGATCTGATGATGCCCAAGCTCAGCGGCCTCGACGTGCTCAAGCGGATTCGGGAACAGGAGCGATTCAAATCCCTTCCCTGCATCATCCTGACGGCGGGCGGCGACGCAAAACACGAGCGCGACGCCCTGGCGCTAGGCGCGACGCAATTCCTCACCAAGCCGTTCAGCCCGAAAAAACTCTACGCGCTCGTCGCGCGTCTCACAGGCACGCCCGACGAAGCGGGACTGAACAGCGAGTGAGCCGCTGGGCCGTCGTTCTCGCGGGCGGAGTCGGTTCGCGATTCTGGCCGCTCAGCACCCCCGAGCGGCCCAAGCAGCTTCTCCCGCTCGTCACCGACAAGCCGTTGTTGCGCGACACCGTTGATCGCCTCCGACCGATCGTCGACCCTGCGCATACGCTCATCCTCACCAACTCCAGTCTCACCAAATCGATAAGCGCGCTGTTGGGCGAAGTTCCGCGCCAGAACATCCTCGAGGAGCCGCGGCCCGCCGGCACTGCCGCTGCGCTTACCTGGGCCGCAATCTGCATCGAGCGGCGTGAAGGCAGGGATGCGACCATGATCTGCGTTCACGCAGACTGGGCGATTGGGGATGATGATGCATTTCGCGAAGCGCTCCTTACAGCCGAGGAGGTCGCGCTCGACACGGAATCCCTCGTCACGGTCGGAATCGTACCGACAAGGGCCGACCCCGGCTTTGGATACATCCAGCCAACCGACGGGAGACAGGTGTCGCGCGTCAAGCGGTTCGTGGAGAAACCCGACAGGCCCCACGCGGAGAAAATGCGAAACGATGGCTTCCTCTGGAATTCCGGAATCTTCGTCTGGCGCGTCGGCGATTTTCTCGATGAAGTCGTGCAGCACGCGCCAGAGCTCGCCGTCGCCATGGGCCACGCGCGCAATGGAAGCGCCGCTCAATTCTTCGGAAGCGTCGTGATTCCTGTCTCCGTTGATGTTGGCGTGCTCGAGAGAAGTGACAAGGTGATGGTCGTTCCCGGAGATTTCGGGTGGGACGACGTCGGAACCTGGTCAGCGCTCAGTCGGGTGCGGAACAAGGACGATGCCGGCAACGTCGCTACCGGCGACGCGCACCTTCTCGAGTCCAGCAACAATGTTGTCCATTGTGACTCTGGTCAGGTGGTCATGTACGGAGTAAATGACCTGGTGGTGGTGGTCAAGGAGGGACTCACCCTCGTAACCACTACGGAAAAGGCCTCGGATTTGAAGCGATTGGTCGAATCACTCTCGGCGACCGAGAGCGGGGAGAAATGAGCGCACTTTATTTCTACGACGATGCCCGGGCGCGGCAGTTCGAGCCGTTCGCGCTGACGCGGCCCGTGTCCGAACTGCGCGCTGGGGCATCGCTGATTCGCAAGCGGTGGGAGAGGGCGACCTCGCTACCGAGCGCCGGCTTCATCAGCTCGCCCCACCTCGCTCAGTTCGCGGAAGGCTCTGCACCGGGCGCCGCTCCCGCCAAGACGGAGATTCCTGCCGGATCGATCCTGATAAATAGCCGGTGCGTCATCCCGCTCGACGTCAAGCTCGAGTCGTTCGACCTGCTTATGTGCCAGGGGATGGCGTGCGCGGTTCGCCTCGCGCGGTCCATGCCTGTTTCGCAGTTCGCCGATGGCGTCGTCGACATCGGCTCGATTCAGACGAGCCTCGGCGGCCGCAAAGTCGACGGCAGGTGGATGGCAGAGGTCTGGGACTTCGTCGGAATGCTGGCGGAACAGCTCGTCGAGGACATTCCCCACCGGGCGGCTTCGCTCAAGCTCCGCACCTCTCTCGACACGTCTGTCATCGGCGCCGGAAAAGTCTTTGTTGAAGAAGGCGCGGTGATCGCCCCCAACGTTGTTCTCGATACAACCGATGGCCCGATACTGATTCGAACCGGCTCCGTCATCGCTCCGTTTACCTACCTGGTGGGGCCGTTGGTCGTAGGCCGCGACTCGCAGATACTCGGAGATCGTGTCGCGGCGTCTTCGATCGGGGCCCATTCGAAGATCCGGGGTGAGTTCAGCAGCTCCATCGTGCTCGGCTACAGCAACAAGGGACACGCCGGCTTTGTCGGACACTCATATCTTGGGCGCTGGGTGAATCTTGGAGCGCTCACGACGACGAGCAATCTCAAGAACACTTACAGCCCGGTTCAGCTGTGGACGCCAAACGGCGTGAAAAATACCGAGTTGCAGTTTCTTGGAGCGTTCTTCGGGGATCACTCGATGACGGGAATCGGCACAATGCTCAACACCGGCACGGTGATCGGCACCGGTGCCAACGTTTTCGGCTCCACCATGCCGCCCAAGGTCGTGCCGCCCTTCGCGTGGGGGGAATCGGAGCCCTATGAAACGTACGATGTAACTAAATTTCTCGAGGTTGCCGGCCGCGTGATGGCGCGCCGGGATGTAGAGCTGACCGACAAGGCGCGCAAGCAGCTTGCTGAAGCGCACAAGAGGCGTTGGAAGTCCTGATGAATCTGTGGGTTCTTGGCAGTGGGAGCAGCGGTAACGCGGTGCTCATACAGACGGAGAGATCGCGCATCCTGATCGATGCGGGATTCGCCCCGCGCGTCCTGAAGCAACGCCTGGCGGTGGCAGGCGTGTCGCCGGAATCGATCGAAGCCGTGATCGTCACGCACGAGCACACTGATCACATGAAGGGCGTCGCCGGAGCCGCCAGGAAATGGGGCTGGACGATAGTGTCCACGGCAGGGACTCGTATGATGTGTCCCGGTTGGGCGGGACTGCGGGCGATACTTACGCCGCGAAAAAGCAGCGTCGTCATCGGCGACTTTCACCTCGAGACCGTGCCGGTGTCACACGATGCGAACGAGCCGATCGCGGTGATCGTCACTTCGGTAGCCGAAGGCACGCGGGCAGGAATCGTCTATGATCTTGGGCACGTCACCGAAGGCGTATCGCGTGCGCTCGACAAGCTCGACATCCTCGTACTCGAAGCGAATCACGACGAGGGGATGCTGCGCACCGGCCCCTACCCGCCATCATTGCAACGGCGCATCAGCGGCAATTTTGGCCATCTCAGTAACCGGGCAGCGGGACGGACCGCGAGTCAAAGCATCCACTCGGGCTTGAACAACATCGTGCTCGCCCACCTCAGCGAGAAGTGCAACAATCCTCGCACCGCACTCGATACGGTTGGAGAGGCATTGCGCAAAGCGCGATTCAAGGGGCGCCTTACCGCATCATCGCAGGATAAGGTGGCCGGCCCATTTTACGTCGGCGCGGGCTCGCAAGGATCCGACGCGCCCATGCAGCTGGCGTTGGGGATCTAGCTCAGGGCTTGTTCCGCCGGCTGGTGCCTGCGTAGAGAGCGAAGAGCAGCGCTGCAACGACAAGCGCGCCGAGAATCCAGGGGAATGTCATGCTTTCTTGCTCCGGCTATCGGCCTTCGATGTCACGGTCGCCCGGAACCTTGCGCTCCGATCTTCCCTCACCGGGATGCGCCTGCGCCTCGTGAAAGCGCTCACCCTTCAGACGGATCGCGGCAACGAACTTCTCGTACTCGGTATCGGATAGCTCGTCCGCTATTCCCGGAACCAACCCTTTGACCAGCGTGATCCGTTCAGCGAGCGTCAGCTCGTTCACCGCGGTGACGAGCTTGCGCAGCCGTGGGTGATTCATCCACTCGGTTTCTTTGCTCGTTGTCATCTCTCTATCTCCGTGCCCGGCGAGTCGGAAGCAACTTTAATCTACCGTGAATTGGGTCGAAGGCGCGCGCGCTGTATTTCTGTCCACCGGGCGAGGACAGTCGCGAGGGACCGCTCGAGGTCGCTTGCGCCCGCGATTGCCTGAGCGGTGGGATCCATGTCGGCGCCTTCCACGGTGTCAAGAATTCCGGCTAACTCTTCATTCAGTCGCACAAGATTTTCCGCATTTCCTCTCCGTTGCCCCGATTCGATTGCCGCCAGCGTCGAATCGAGGGCGACGAGAGAATCAGCGATTTCGCCGGCTTTTGCTCCCTCTCTCTGTGCCTTCAGCAGCGACCGCTGCTGCCGCAGCTCGCCAAGTGCGGCGAAGTCGCGGCTGATCGCGTCATTCATCCTGACGCCGATGTCGTGCTGCACTTTCAACCCAGCCGCGGTGATCGGCGCGCGCGGATCCATCTTCACGGCGAGGGGTTGGGAGTAGCTTTTTCCGTCGACGGTTAGCCGGACCGTGTAGGTTCCTGGCAAGACGGCCGGTCCGAGCGGAAAGCGGGGAGTGTCGCCGACGATCGCCGAAATCGGATACCCATATCCGAGCACTTTCGGGGGCGGATAGTGCAGGTCCCAGACAAAGCGATGCATTCCTGCCGACGGTGAGAGTCGCTGAGGCGGGCGGACCCAATACGTTGGAACGTTGAGATCCGATTCGATCGGCGGTACAGAATCCGCGCTGGAAATCGATCGTACTACCGCGCCGGCAGAATTCAGGATATCGAGTACCACGGGCGTCTGAGCGTTGGCGCCGAGGTGGTAGTTGATGATCGCGCCATCGGGTGGATTCTGGCCGGCGGGCTCCTCCGGAGGTAGCGGTGTGTCGCTGTTCTTGTTGCGGCGGAAGCGATACGTGGGCTTCGGCTTGAAGAGATACGCTCCCGCGACGTCGGTGCGTGCATCGAGCTGTCTCAGCGGCGTCATGTCGTCGAGGATCCAAAACGAGCGGCCGT
>DASXYR010000159.1:0-4008 GCA_036502385.1 Gemmatimonadaceae bacterium | reverse complement strand
GCCTCCGGAAATTCCGGGGAATTTTCGCACGCCGGATGGAAAAGTACAAAGGTTTGTGAAGGTCCGGGCTTCAGAAGCGGAACAGGTAACTGACTTTGACGAAGAATTGGCGGCTGTCGTTGATGTATCCGCGGGCGGTGTTGGTCACGTATCCGGGAATGACGGGAGTTCCGGGAGTGGCGGGCACGACATTCAAATTTTGCAGGTCGCTATTGTAACCGACGTAGATCGCGGTACCCGGATGGATGAGATAAGTGATCAGGAAGTCGGCATTGAACTGGCGGGAGGTAGGCAAGTAAGTGTAAGGAGAGCTGATGCCGGGCGTTCCGGCCAGCAGCGCGTTGTACTGCAGAATCACGCGGGCGGAGAGCTGGGGCGTGAATTGCCAGTTCCACTTGCTGCGCAGGATGTGATCGTTGAATATGCTGCGTCCCGCCCCGGGATTCTTAGATTGCTCGAACGTGTACGTAGTCTGGTCGGGACGAAGGCGTTCGAATAAATACGTGTTCTCGATTTTTAGCGGCTTGATGGGCCGAACGATCAGGCTGGCCTGAGCAGTGTCCTCGCGCGCCAGATAGGGATGGCCGTAAGGATTCACCGCAGGGCTGACGGAACCGGGGAGAGCCACAAAATTGACTCCCTCGCCCCACATGTAGCTGGCCAGCACGGTGGCTTTTTTGAAGTATCCCGTCTGGAAAGTGGCCGCGCTGAAGTGCTCGCCGTAGTCCTGATTGCCGAGAGAGGCCGAGCAAAAACCGTAAAAGCAGAAATCTTGAGGCCGGAGACGCTCGTGCAGACGTTCATAGGGACGCACGATAAGGAGCGTTTGACCTCTGCCTTGCACTGCGAAGTACGGCATGTAGTCCGTATCGAGACGGACGCCGCTGTGATCGAAATCGTAGCGGACGTTTAACGATGGGCCCCAATCGACGACCCATCCCCGGCGGGGGCGGAAGCGGTAATCCAACTCCTGACTGGTCTCGCGAATGTCCACGCGATTGATAAAACCCGGCATGGAGACGAAGCCGGGAGAGATGTCGCTGTAAGTTGCGTCGTAGGTGAAGTGCAGGCCGTCGTGATGGAGCTGTAGTTTCTCGGCGGGTCCGGCGTAATGATTGTTCGCGGCGTTCCCGAGGTTGCCGGAACTGAAGGGATAGTAGTTGGCTTCGCAGTTGTTGGCAGAGTAGTTGGGACTAAAGAAGTTTCCGAAAATGTTGCTGGAGCTGGTGACCGCCTGGCCATCGAGGGTCCAGTTGGGGGTGAATTTCAGGCGGGTGTCGACGCCGCCGATGCGGTTGTATTCGCCGGTGGTGGGGCACTCCCAATCGGTGTAGAGCGCGCCGACGCTGGACTGGCGGAAGATATCCCGGCTGACGCGGGCCACGGTGAAATACGAGCGCAGGCCGGAAAGTGGGTAGTAGGCAGGGATAGCTAAGCCCGGGCTGCGATCGTCGGCGGTCATGACGCCGACGGAGTAAGGACCGTCTTTCCCGGTGAGACGGATTCCCGCCGAAGGGTCGCCGATGTTGCGAGTAAAAAGCAGGTCCATGGGCGTGCGGAAGAAATCTTCGTTCTCCAGAAAGAATGGACGTTTCTCGGGAAAGTAAACGGCATAGCGCTGGTTGACGGTGATCTGCGGGTCCTCGGACTCGACCTGACTGAAATCGGGGTTGGCGGTCAGGTCGAGCGTGAAATGGTCTTGAAAGACGAACTTCGCGTCCATGCCCGGCTGACCCTGAAGGGTCGCCTTCTGAAAATATGGATTGCTGAAGTCGCGGGTATCGAGTGCACGGAAACCGCGCATCACTCCATAAGGGATGAGTTCGATGTCGCGTCCGGGAGAAATTCCTTCCAAGCCGTAAAGAGTCGCGGCCTGGCCGAGGCGGCCTTCAATCCTGTAAGAAACGTGGGGCCAAAAAGCGTCTTCGGTGTTACGGGTGATGCCGCGATAAAGGATGATGCCCCACTGTTGCTGCTGATTGGCGGGAAAGCGCAGGCTCTTGAAGGGAATCGCCATCCAAACTACAAAGCCGCGGCTGGTGACTTTTCCTTTGGAATCCCAAACGGTGTCGAACGAGGTATCGAAGTGACCTTGCGTCTGCTCCTGGCGCGAGGCTTCGGTCCAGATGGCATCCCATTGCACGCCCAGTGGAGTCGTCTGGAAGGCGTACGCGCGACGGCGGTCGTGGAAGGTGTCGAGAATGACTTCGACCTGATCGTCGTCGAAGATGTCTTCGCGGCGGGACATGCGCGCGCGCACTTTGCTGGGATCATCGAAGCAGACGAACACAACGTACAAATTCTTCTGGTCGTAGCCGAGATACGCGTCAGTAGGCTCGGTGACGGGGTCGCCGTCGTGCGGGTTGCGCTGGGTGAATCCGGTGACCTTCGCCATCTGAAGAGCGATGTCGCCTTGCGGCTGCATGGTGATGAAATCGTCGAGGGATGGCGCACGTTCCAGGCGCGGGATGGAGAGCGACGGCGGGGCAATCTCCGGCTTGGGAGCGGGCCGAATCATAGGGTCCTTGATGGGGGGCTCGGGTTCCTGGGCTGAAGGCGGAGGATACTGGGAAGACGGAGGCACGGTTTGGGTTGGGCGCTGCGGCGCGGTGCCGGGAGGAGTCGGATTTTGAGGCGCGGGACTCTGCCCCGGGGACGAAGGTGAGGAGCCCGGTTGCGTGGTGGCGGATTCCGGCGACTGCGGCGCGAGCGCGGCAAATGCTGGAAGATGCGCTGCCATTACGAGAGCACCTGCCAGCAGGATGGTGAAACAGTAAGTTGTCCGGCCCACGACTCGACGCAGACGCACGACTCCCCGCTTCTCCCGCGCCCCCCAGGCGGGAATTCAGCAAGATACACTATCCCGCGAACAACGAAAGGAAAAAAGAGCGTTCTGCAACGAAACGCGAAACTCGCAGGAGTTAGTCCTCTGTGTTCCTCTGTGGTGGCCAATTTCGCATTTCCGATTGAACGAAGTCATGTCATGCCGGTCGGCATTGACCGTGCATCGTGGGACGCCACACGGATCGGCAATCGCGCGCCCCGTACTCGTCATCGGCGTCGATGCCCCCGGAGCCGGTCATGACAAGCTTCACGATCTGATGGTCACGCAGGATTACTACGACAGCCTGCCGAACCAGGTACGCGAACACCTCATCTGTCGCATCGTCGAGAAACTTGTCCCGGTGACGCAGAAGCACGACATCGAAGGCCTCGTGATGGGCTAAGCGGGGTATCAACGACCACTTTCCTCATTACTTCCGATTAGCCCGTCATGCAGAAGTTTCACGCATCGATTCCATTACCAATCCAAGGCCAAAAACATCCACCGTGACCGGGATTCGCGGGCGACATCGCACCAGCACGGCGTACGCTCCGAGCGTTAAAGGTTTAGGCGCTTGAGGAGACTTGTGTAGCGTGGATCCCGGCGAAGAGTGTCCATTTGAGGATCAACCTTTAGGTACGAGATCCATTCGGCGCGAGATTGATAGCCTTCTTCGATAGCAGCAAACGCGTCGTCGGTCCGGCCGAGCGCGGCATAAACGGCGGCTCGATCATAGCCCGAAACAAACTGCTCCGACCGCCCGACGACGGAAGCCATAGTGGCAGCCGCGGCGGCGTGGTCCCCGGCCAGAGCTTGCGCTCGCGCCAACGCCAAAGCGGTCCATGGGCTCGCTTGGCGCTCCAAGGCTTGCTTGCAGGAATCGAGGGCCGCTCTGGTGTCGCCTTTCGCGTCGAGAGCCCAGCACAAAATCACGTAGTCGGGAACGAACGTGGGGTCGAATGTGATGGCTTGACGAAGTTGATTTATGGAGTCGTCATATCGCCTCGACCAGTACAGGACGGCGCCGAGATAAGCATTGATCTCACCCGAGAGGGGATCGAGTTCCTGCGCCTGGCGGAGCTCTGAGATCGCGCGATTAAAGTCGCCGAATTGCGCGCGATACACACCGAACCATAGATGAGCAGTCGCGAGGCTGGGATCGATCCTCAGTGCCGCTTGGAACT
>DASXYR010000158.1:0-4238 GCA_036502385.1 Gemmatimonadaceae bacterium | reverse complement strand
GTTAGGGGTCGCAACAGTGGTCCAGCCCTGCTGATTGGTCTCGTCGGTCGCTTCAGCGTCGGTAGGCGCGCTATTTCTCGCATCTACCCGAACAACATAGATGTCAACTCGTGCGACGTCAGAGAATGGAAAGGGCGCATCGGTCAGACGCACGGTGAGGACTCCCGAGTTCGTGCCAGACGAATCGCTGCATCCAGCGAGGGCGAGTGTGCCGATAAAAAGGGCGGTGCAAAGGCGAAATATCCTGCTCATTGTCTTGTCTCCTGCATTGAGTCTGGTGAGTTCCTGATTTTCGGTTTCGAGCCGAGGCCGCGTGCAGAGCGCGTCCTCTTTTGTATTTTCGAGGTGCGTGCAAAACGCGTCCTCATTTGGCTTGACTCTGCGTTTCCGACCGCGGGTCACAGCTCAGCCGCAGAAAGTGCGATGAATTCTCGATGCAGCGGATTAAATAAAAAAAACGGGACGGCGAAGTGCCGTCCCGTAATTGCCAATTCCAGAACTATTTGTTCGGCGGAGGCTTATGACCCTGTCCGGGATTCGATTTCGAGCCACCGTTGCCCGGAACTCCCGCGGGTGGGCCTGCTGTTGCGGGACGCCCGGTGGATGCCGGCCGGTGACTCTGTCCGAAGTCCCGACCAGTCGAGGTGGGGCGATTCGCTTGGCCGGCAGCTGACTGCGGGGGAAGGAGACCAGGCATACTTTCGAGATCGGAGTCGGACGCATGGTCCTTCAGACGCTGAAGCACACGCTGCAGCGCCTGATCGGATGTGAGACCTCGATCGGCAAGACTCCCAATCACGAATAGCGGAACCGCCAGCGAGCGACCCGAAGGCGCGCTCTTCGCGAGAAAGGAAACCGAAACGCCATCGATGCCTTTGCGCATGGCTTCCGCGCCCGCCTCGATCTCGTCGCCGGCAGGGCGTGCGCGACGTCCGCTCGCCAGTGCGGCTCTCGCATTCTCCATTCGGTCCGCCTGCTCGTTCACCGACCGCTCGATGCTCTTCGGATCGACGCCCTTGGCCGCAAACTTCAGCGCGCGATTCTCCAACGCTTCCGCCGGAAGCTGATGCGCGCGGGCGTCGGCAATCCGCGCGAGAACGCGCTGAGCGACCTCGGCCGGAAGGACTTCTCTGAGTCGGGCGGAGGGATCCTTCGCCGGTGTCTGACCAATCGACACCCGCGCGACCGATGCGATCGCGACGAGCGTGAGGGCGAGGATTCGAATCTTATTCATATGCTGCATCTCCCCGAGGGAGTGATTTCCGTATTTCAGCTGGCTTGCGCCACGAATTTAAGGCGCTCATACCTGATAGACTCCTGAAACAACTGCCAAAGTCACACTCGCTCATTGAACCACCAGGAGCCCGACACTTCCACCGAATTCGTCGAGCATTGAAAGCAGGCCTGGTGGAACGACCCACGCCCCGCCATTAACTCGAATGTTCATCTCATATTTTCCGCTGTTGATTGGCAGCGTCACCGACCACGAGTCAGTAGATCCACTGCCAGGGGTCAGCCGTACAGGGACCCAATTCGTAAAATCACCCGTAATCTCGACTGACTGAGCTCCAGGGACGGCAGCTGTGAGCGTCACAGCGCCGGGACTTTCCCGCCGCGCGCCGAATCCGGTTATGGCCGCCGTCCGGGCGGGCCCAACATCCTCATCGGTGCTCGGGGTAGGCGGCTGACTTCTGACGCTATGAGTCGCGAGGCGCAGTGCCAGTGAGACAAAGCGCCCTCCGGGGAAACCCTGCGTAGGATCGATCGGGTAAGTTCCCCCGCTCGCCACAAGTCCAACGCGCGGAGTCAGCCACGCCACTGCCGTCATACTCGCCCACGATCGTGCATTCGGGTTGGTCGTGATCGCCTGGTCGCCGACACGGAACCCAAGCACCGCACTGAGATCGAGACGCTCCCGTTTCCAGTAGATCGATGCCTGCGAATCGGCGTACTTCAGCGAGTCGTTTACGATCGCCGGACTGACGGTGATGACCGCTTGTCCGGGCCCGACCGGAACCGACGCGCCAACTTCGCCCAGCAATACACTCCGCCATGCATTGCCGTCCCACGCGCGACCGCCGCCCGCACCGACGAAAAATTCGCGCCGCGAGCGTCCCAAATGAAAGCGCGCGTTCATGAGGCCCTCACCGGTTCGTGTACCATCGCTGTGCGTGCTGCCGCCCGCGAGCCCAGCGAGCTCGATCACGGAGCGCGCTCCGGCCGGGATAAAACGTGAGCCTGATAGCGCCCCCTGGGTGCTCCAACCTCCGACCGTGAAGTGCGAGTAGGTTCCAGTGGCATCAACGAACCCGGATTGCCAGTCGATCGAAACGTGCGGAGTGATTGCGCCGGCGCCGGTACTGAGAGTGTCTGCGTACTCGAGCGCGGCCGCTCCAACATCGACACTGCTTTCGACGGTCTGTGCCAGACTGGCCTGTGACAAGCAGAGGAGCGCTGTCAGCACTCCTCTCAGGATTACCGCGGGTGAAAGTGGTCCAGCCGTCAAATAGGAGCGAGTTTTCGGTTGGCGCGCCTCTGTGGAACTCTAGGTCGTGCTCTTCGCCGAAGCGCCGACGCGAATTACCGAGCTCTCTGTTCCAAAGTCATCCGAGCTCTTTACGGCGAGCGGGTCGGCTACCCAGCGTGAGCCGTTGATAATGAAAGCATATTCGTGGCGCCCTGGCGAGAGGGGAACCGAAACTGTCCAAACTCCGGGTGCCCCGGAGGGCTTGAGCTGGGTCGTGCCTTTTGCCCATTCGTTGAAGTCTCCAACGAGCTCGACTCGACGCGCATTCGAATCGACGAACACGAAGCGAACCAGATTCACCGTGTCGCTGTGAACCGCCGCCGATCCCGCCGACGCCGTTGCGTCGGGCGTGACGACACGTTTCCAGGTACGAGAGCCGACCGCGAGCGTGGAGAGCGCGACGAACATCGAGATTCCTGCCGCGAGGGCGATCGCGGCGAGGGGCGAGAGGCGAATCACTCTCTCCGTCTTCCACCACCGCGCGGTGTTGGGCCGGCTGCGCGCATAGAGCGCGGGCGCCTCGATGTCCACCCGACGCATCAGTCGATCGTCGAACGATGGATCGAGCCGCTCTGGACGCCGGAGATGACCGGCAACGCGCTCCGCGAAAGCGGAGGTCTCCGTTGGAAGGTCGTCTCGATTTTCAATCATTCAGCACATCCTCCAGCAGTCTGCGAAGCGTGTCAGACGCCCGCTTCACTCTCATTTTGAGCGCCGGGACACTGACTCCAATGGCCGCGGACATATCCTCGTAACTCATCTCTTCCACGTACTTGAGCAGAAACGCCTCACGCTGTTCCACCGGCAGCTTCGCAAGAGCAAAGTCGATCTGCTCGCTCATCTCTTCTGCCGAAGCGTCGTCCCTCTTCGCCTCTGCCCGATCTATCACCTCTGTATCGTTGACGAACCGCAGCTCGCGCTGTCGCTGTCGTGATGCAAAAGTCCTGCACTCGTTCACTACGATGCGGTACAACCATCCTCCGAACCGCTCTCGGTCGCGACACTTGGCCAAGCCACGGTAAGCGCGCATGAAAGCCGACTGAAGCACATCGTCCGCATCCGCGTGTGAGCCGAGCATTCGAACGGCGAATCTCGTGCACATATCGCGGTGACGTTGAACAAGCACGCGAAACGATTCGACCTGCCCGTCGAGTATTTCAGCGATGAGCTGGGCGTCGGACTGCTCGCTCATGATTAAATGACTGCGGAGCGGCGTGCCCACGTCACATTCCTCGCTCTCGGGTTATGGCGCGGTGAGCGTCAAAACGACCGTGAGACTATAGTTTCCCGGGGTGTCGAGAGTCCAGTCGTAGAGCGTCTGAAAGAACAGGTCGGTGGCGGTGCTCGCTGTCGCCGCACCGCTCACCAGAGTCGCGTCGATGATACTCATGGCGGTGAAGGTTCCGTTCGAGGCGGTGCTCCACTTCAGATCGCCGGCGGGCTTGGTGATTCGGGCCGGCGCTCCGGGTGAGGTATTGGCGGCGGTCCAGAGAGGGCTCGACGCCCGGAGCGAGAGCGTCCATGGGGCATTCGCGCTGACGGTGAAAGTCGGGCCGGCAGTCGCATTGAAGCCCGCGTCGAAATCAGCCGGAGTCGGGGCTGTGAGAGGTGTGGACCCTGCGCTCACCTGCAATCTCACAACTCTCCCAGCGGTCATCGATACGCTGCCCGGGTCCGAGCAGTTGGCCGGAGCCCCGCTCGCAGTGCACTG
>DASXYR010000157.1:0-13633 GCA_036502385.1 Gemmatimonadaceae bacterium | reverse complement strand
AATAGGGAAGATCATCATCCGACAGACCCAGCACCTCGTTGCCGTGAAAGTTGTGGGTGACGCGCTCGTGCTGGAGATCATGCGGTTCGCCAACGAGCTTGTCGACAGCAAGGAGTTCAACTTCCCCGCCCGCAACGCCATCCGGCCGCAGGAGCTGCAGATGGCGGAGCAGCTGGTAGCAAACCTCGCCGAGCCCTTCGATCCTACGCGCTACACGGACGAGTATCGCGCGAACCTGATGAGAGTGATCAAGGCAAAAATGAAGGGCAAGAAACCGCGCCTGGAAGGTCCGGAGGAAGAGACTCGGGATAGCGATGTTCTCGACCTCATGTCGCGCCTTCGCGCCAGCCTCGAGGAGGGAGCTGGAAAGAAGGGAGCCGTTCGCGCCAAGGGAAAGGCAATCGCAGCCAGTCGCAAGCCCGCGAAACCCAAGAAAAGAAAGACAGCCTAAGCCGCGCCCATGGCTGTTCTCACCAGGCAAAGCTCAAAGCGAAGCGCTCGCGGACAACTGGCCGAGTACCAGCGTAAACGCGATTTCACGAAGACGGAAGAGCCCTCAGGAGACGAAGCTCCACTATCAGCAGGCGTAGGACGACTTCGCTTCGTCATCCAGAAGCACGCCGCCAGCCATCTCCACTTCGACCTGCGCCTGGAGTTGGATGGGGTAATGAAAAGCTGGGCAGTGCCAAAGGGACCAAGCCTCGATCCGTCGGTGAAGCGACTCGCGATGCAGGTCGAGGATCACCCGATCGACTACAACACATTCGAAGGGACGATCCCCAAGGGCGAGTACGGCGGTGGCACAGTGATGCTTTGGGATCGGGGAACCTACTCCTCCGATACCGCGACTTCTCCGAATGAGGAGGAAGAAGCAATCCGCGAAGATCTCAAGCGCGGAGACCTCAAGATCACCTTCCACGGCGAGCGGCTTCACGGGTCTTTCGCGCTTGTGCGCATGAAATTCTCCCGCGACAAAACCTCCTCGTCAAAGCCCCAGTGGCTGCTTATCAAGCACCGCGATGCGTTCGCCGCCACGGAAGACGTCGTAGCCGACAATATGACGTCGGTAGAATCGGGTCGCACGATGGAAGAGATTGCGTCGGGCAAGAGTCGCGTCTGGCGAAGCAACCGCGAGGCCAAGGGTCGAAGCACGGGGGCCCCGCTCAAGCTCAAGAAACCGGTACCAGTCGGTGCACTTAAGCGTGGGGCCGGTGCGGCGGCGACTCCGGTTCCAAAGGCCAGACTCTCTGCGGCGGCGCTCGAGCCGATGTACTGCAGCATCGGCTCCGAGATACCCGGGGAAGGTTGGACGTTCGAGCCCAAGTACGACGGAGTCCGCGTGCTGGCCTACGCGACGACAACCGACGTCAAACTCATGACGCGAAACGGGAAGGACAAGGCAGAGCAATTCCCGGAGTTGGTCGCTGCGCTCAAGAAGTTGGCGACGCAGTCCAAACGGTCACTCGTGCTGGACGGAGAAATCGTCGCCCTTATCGATGGAGATCCCGCGCGGTTTCAGGAGCTGCAGGGGCGCATGCACGTGAAGGAGTCGCAGCTGATCGCGCGGCGTAGCTCGGCGGCGCCTGCTGCTCTCGTGCTGTTCGACATCCTCATGGATGGGGACAAGCCTTTGATCCACGAGCCCTGGTCGTTGCGGCGCGACCGATTGGTGAAGCGCATAGGCAAGAGAGTCTCGGCCCAGCTGAGGGTTACCGAATCCATCGAAGGCAACGGCAAAAGGATGCTGGACAAGGCCCGACGACAAGGGTGGGAGGGCATAATCGCCAAACGCATCGACTCGCCGTACGAGCCGGGCGTGCGGTCCCGAAACTGGCTCAAGTTGAAAATCGAGTTTCGCGAAGAGTTCGTAGTCGGAGGCTACACGGAGCCACGGAACAGCCGCGAGCACATCGGCGCCCTCCTGCTTGGCTATTTCGACAAAGGTCGATTCATCTACGCCGGTCACACCGGCGGCGGATTCACGCGAAAGGGACTGGAGGAGATGTACCGTCTGCTGAAGCCGCTGGAGAGAAAGACCTCACCATTCGACGAAACGCCGAAGACGAACGAGACGGCACATTGGGCGACCCCTCAGGTGGTTGTCGAGGTCAAATTCAGTGAATGGACCGCGGACCGACGCCTTCGGCAGCCGATCTTTCTGGGTATCCGGGACGACAAGAACGCCAGGGACGTGGAGATCGAGCGGCCAAGCGTTCAAAGAAAGGCAACTCGAGGTAGGACCGTGGCGAAACGTCCAAAGAGTTCAAGCAATGCGTCGCTTCTCGCCCAGCTCACGGAGATCGAACAACAGGGAGGCGACGCGGCGGTCGACCTCGGTCGCGGAAAGGCCCTCAAGGTCTCGAACCTGGACAAGGTTTTCTTCCCGAAAGAGAAGTACACCAAGGGCGACGTCATGCGCTACTACGTCCGCATCGCCGACTTCATCCTGCCGACGATCGAGGATCGCCCACTCGTCCTGAAACGATTCCCCAATGGCATCGCCGGCGAAAGCTTCTACCAGCAGAAGGCCGCTGAAACCACTCCGCCCGAGGTACGCGTCGAAATCATAGAGACCGATGGCGGAGAGAAGCAGCCCCGCTTCATCGGCGGAGACCTCCTGACGCTTCTCTACACAATCCAGCTCGGCGCCATCTCCGTCGATCCGTGGCATTCGCGGGTTCCGGCGCTGGAATACGCCGACTACACAGTCATTGATCTCGATCCGGGGCCCCGCGCGAATTTTGAACGGGTAGTCGAGGTGGCCAGATGGGCAAAGGAAGTCATCGACGGGTTCGAGCTTCACGCCGCGGTCAAGACATCTGGCTCAACGGGGTTACACATTTATCTACCACTTCCGCCGCGTACGCCGAATGCAGCCGCAACGCTCGTCGCGCAGATGATCGCCACCAAAGTCGCCGACGCGCATCCGAAGGAGGCCACCATTGAGCGCTCCGTCAAGGCGCGTGGGCCGGCAACGGTCTATGTGGACTACCTGCAGAACATTCAAGGGAAGACAGTCGCGGGGCCGTACTGCGTTCGGGCGAAGCCTGGTGCTACGGTCTCGACTCCACTGAAGTGGGCAGAGCTGACGGACAAGCTCGATCCGCGCGCATTCCATTTGGGGAACGCTGCCGAGCGGTTCGAGAAAATTGGGGATATCTGGAGCGAAGCGATGAAGAAGAAAAATTCGCTTCGCGCGCTGATCTAAAGCGCTCTATCGGCCGCCGTTTCCGACTTTGCGAAGCGGTAGCTCGATCTGTCCGCCTTCTGTATCCGCGCTCTTCAAAGAATCCCCGAAGATCGGATCGCTCGACTCATCGACCATGTGCGTGAGCTTGTAGTAGAAGTGGAGCGAATGAATCGGCGCCATGAAGCTTCGATTGCCGGCACGCGATATGGCGACTGCCTCTTCACGCACTCTACGAGGTAGATCCCGCGCGGCGGGAAGTGCGAGAAGTCGCTGTATCTCTGTGCTGTCTCGTGCGAGCAGAGCTGCGCACAAACCGTCCAGATAAGCCAGCATCGTAACCGGGCTCCAATGTCGGGGGTCTACCACCCTTTCGACCCTTAGGTACACATTGCAACTAATACACCGCAGCCGCAAGGGGTTCCTGGAGCTGGTACATCAGGGATACAAAAAGTCGAACCGTACCCCCCTGTGGGGCCTACGCCTTTTCTTCGGGGAATAGCGGAAAAGCTGCGCCGGCCGACCCCTGCCTTCACTCCGCCATTCATCTATAGGTTCGACGAGCCAGGCCGCCTGAAGGGCACGTCGAAAACTAGCTTTATGCAGGCGTTTACCGAGCAGCAATTCGTACATCTGCTGGAGCTCGCTCAGGGTAAAGGTCGGGGGTAGAAGCCGGAATGCAATGGGGGCCTGATCGAGGCGTCCCTGGATGGTCCGGGTCGCCATTTCGACCATCGACCGCTGCCGGGGAGTCAGCGGCGGATGGTCGCCCATCGGAAACCAGGTATACCCTGCCCGAGGTGAGGCCGTCTCGTGGGGAACGAGTCCGACGAACGCCACGGAAATCTCGGCGTCGCTCGGATGCCGCTTCCCGTCCCCAAACGCCCCAATCTGTTCGATCCAGATCGGAGGCTCACCCAGCGCATCCTGGGTAACGCGGATCGAGGCAGCTTCAAGCGTTTCGCCGCCTTGTGTAGGTCGCCACGGAAGCGACCATCGCTCGCGCTCACTCGAGCTTCGAGTCAACAACACCCCCAGCTCATTTCCCATCGCTGTCGCCAGAACAACATCAACAGTGAAAGGAGTAACTCTGGGAGGGCGTTCGCGCATGATGAAGCGAATTAGTCACTTATTGTGACTAAAGTCAAGGCCGCATCATCATTTTTTCGGGGAGGACGTTGCAGATTTTCTGCCAACGTCGTGCTTTTGGGCGGAGCACTGATATACGTCTCGACTGCGGAGACGTCAACAGAAAAAATCCGAATTGATTTTTGTTATCGCGTCATCAAAATCTGGAGGCGCCCCACGGACGTTCACTTGGAAAGCGCTTGTCTCTCGATGCCCGTGCCACGACTCGCGTATGGCGGGATGGTGATCGGTAGATGACCAGAAATCGCGGTCGTTCCGAGTAACGCCCGGGCCGCCGCAGTCTGAGAAACCGGAGACCCGCCCCACGCCACGAGATACGTACCAACCCATGGCAGCTGCTGGAGGAGATAGGGATTCCCGAATGCCACGACGATCGGATTCCTTCCATGCTGCATCAACGTCTGCAGAAAATTCGCAAACGCCTGTGGCGCGCTCGCGGTCACGGCGTCCCAGTTCTGACCCACATAGGATCCGACGATCGTTACGTCTGCCGAATCGGCCGCCGCGATCAGTCGCGGAAAATTCAGCGCCGCATCCTCGGTGGACATGAATTCCGTACGCAGATTTGGCAGTCCGGTGCGAAGCTCCGCGTTAAAAGTATTTCCCGCCCCGAGATCTGCCCGGCGCGCGAGTGTGATCGACAAGACCTTCGCACTCCTCACGGCGACGGGAACCGAGCGTAGCGAATCCTTCACGAGTGTGATCGACTTCTCCGCCACTTTGCGCGCGATCTGCAGATTCGAGCTGTCGCCGACGAGAAAGCGTAAGGCGTTAAGATCCACGAGTTTGCGCTGCGCGAGCCCCAGATGGCGTTTCTCCTCGAGAACTCTCCGCACCGAAGAGTCGAGGCGCGCTTCCGTGTAACGGTGCTCCCTGACTCCATCGACTACTGCATCTATTGTTTCCGAAACGTTGAGGGGCTGAATGAGCACATCAATGCCCGCTGCGATCGCGCGCTTGGCAGCTTCCGCTGCGCCGAACTGATCCAGGACGCCACGCATATCCATCGCATCGGAAATGATTATCCCTTTGAAGCCCATCTCTCCACGCAGCAGCCCCGTCAACACTTTCGACGAAAGCGTCCCGGGAACGCCAGAAGAGTCGAGTGCCGGCATCGCGCCGTGAAAGGACATGATGGCGCCCACTCCGCCATTCACCGCCGCACGAAACGGGACGAGCTCCACCGTATCCAGCCTGCTTCTGCTCACCGTTACTATCGGTAGCGCCAGATGCGAGTTCGTTCCCGTATCGCCGTGCCCGGGAAAATGCTTCCCGGTCGCCATCATTCCGTGATCCTGGAGCCCATGGATGAACGCAACTCCAAGGCGCGCATCCAATTCCGGATCTTCACCGTACGAGCGTGTGTTGATGACCGGATTGTCGGGATTGTTGTTGACGTCGAGGACCGGAGCGTAGGCTATGTGAATCCCCAGCGCGCGTCCCTCGATTGCCGTCAGCCTTCCCTGTTCGTAAGCGAGCGTCGTGTCACGAGTTGCACCTATTGCCATCTCCGGCGGAAACAGGATTGCACCGCCAAGATCGATGGCATTCGGAACAAAGTACCCGCCCCGCGCGCGGAATCCGGCACCAGCTTCGAGATCCGCCCCGAACAGTAGCGGCACTTTGCTCATCGCCTGAAGGTCGTTGAGCTTCGCCGCAACCTCGATCGGAGAGCCTACGGAGATCGTAAACCCGCCGACCTTTTCGGCCTTGACCTCGTCAGTGAGCTGACGCCACTGCGGCGAATCGCCCGATACGTAATCACCAAACACGCTCGGCCACACGATTTGCGCTGCCTTCTCGCGAAGCGTGAGCGAGGCGAGGACAGAATCCGTCCAGCCGCGAGATGGCATCGCGTCGGACGCCCGGGCACCCTGATTGGTGGCGACGGTCCTGCACCCCGCAACCACGACCAGGAAGACGGCGCCGAGAATTTTCTTGGGATTGGGCATCAGTGGCTGATTGAGCCTTTCTTGCTCGTGTCGATGTCGGCTGAGTCGCCGGTCTTGAAGAGAAAGGCTGTCATATTCTTCATCAGGAAGGATCTGGCTTGGGGATCCATCACATTCAGACCGTAGTGATTGATCAGCATCGTCTGCTGCTTGAGCCAATCTGCCCAGCACTGGGTGCAGATCTCTTCGACGACGCGCGCGCCAATAGTCCCGGGGAACGGCGGCTTTGTAAATCCTGCGCGCGTCTGGCCGCAACGCACGCAAGCAACTGTTTCAGGCACGCGTAGATCTACCTGCGCGCGTAAGAGATTTCAGCCAGGCCGAAAATGGAAAGGAGTCGGAGATAAGCCCATCCAATGTCGAACTCGTACCACTTCGCCTTGAATTTTGCGGAGTGCGGATCGGCGTGATGGTTATTGTGAAGCTCTTCGCCGCCGAGCCAGATGGCAATGGGAGAGATGTTCCGACTTTCGTCTTTGACATCGAAATTCCGATACCCGACTGCGTGCCCTACGCCATTGACGATTCCGGCTGCCCAGAACGGTATCCAGATCATCTGCACGCCCCACACGATAGGTCCGACGAAAAAGCCGAACAGATAGATGTCGACCACAAGCATCACTAGGATGCCGACCCAGTTGAGCGGCGACAGGAGGTGACGCTCAATCCAGTCATTTGGAGTCCCCTTGCCGTATTTGTCGAGCACGCCGGGCTGGCGAACCGTCTTTCTATAGTAGAAGGCCCCTTTGAGCACGATGTTCCGAAGTCCTTCCATCAGCGGGCTATGCGGATCCCCTTCACGATCTGCAAACGCGTGATGCTTTCGGTGGCAAGCCACCCATTCCTTCGTCACGATCGCCGTTGAAAGCCAGAGCCAGAGCCTCATCGGCAGCTCGGCCAGATAGTGCAGCTTTACCCCACGATGCGTCTGAGCACGGTGCAGGAACAGCGTAACGGAGACATTGGTAAGGTGTCCCGCGACAATAATGAACAGAATCGGCTTCCACCAAGCCGATGCCCAGCTTCCAAAATCCGGCATTCCTTACTCCAGTGATCAGTATCGGGTTGCACCTTGAATCTATCGGACCGGTCCCCCTAAACCAAACGACTACGCTACTTGTGCGTAACCGGGCCCGGCGTGTTTCCGGCCGGGGGCGTTCCCCATGTATTGTTCGAGGCGTTCCAGTCTGGAACTGAGGGATCGGGCCACAGCCGCACGCCGGTCACGTTGCCGCGAACCGGAAGCACGGCGTCGAACCTGGTACCGCGAGCCCAGACGTTGACCGGCAGGGAGAAATCCTGCGTGGTTCCGTCGGCATATGCCACCCGCAAACGCACTGGGAATGGGATGGAAGTGTATTGCCGCAGTGAGATCTTCACGAACCTCTGGCCATCGGAAGTGTGTGTGGACACGCTGTCGATGCCGATGTCGAGGACGTCGGTGCTGTATAAGAAGCCACGCCAGAACCAGGAAAGGTCTTCGCCGGTAGAGTTCTCGATGCTCCGGAAGAAATCTCCGGGTGTCGGATGTTTGAAAGCCCAGTTCCTGATGTAGTCACGGAAGGCAGTGTCGAACAGATCCGGACCCACGACGTGATTGCGAAGCGTCAAAAGCACCGCCGCTGGTTTGCGATAGCCGATCGCACCGAGCGCGGATGCATCGATGTTGTCAGGCGCCGTCATGAGCGGTGATTGCGTCCCCTGAGTGACCGCATCGGCCCAGTTTCTAATGTATGTCGAGTAGGTATCCTGTCCCGGGTAACGGGCCTCCAGTGCAAATGTATTTAGATAAGTATTGAATCCTTCATCCATCCAGGCGTAGCGTCGCTCGTTCGACCCTACCACCATTGGGAACCATTCGTGGCCGTGTTCATGGTTGATCGTCCCGAAGATCGACGCTGGGTCATCGTTCCCGTAATGAACCATCACAAACATCGGGTACTCCATGCCGCCAACTGGACCTGCGACGCTCGTGGCCTGCGGGTAGGGGAACGGGAAGAACAGCTCCGAGTATTGTCTTATCGTCCACTGCGTCTGCTCGGCCGCGTGCTCCCACGCCGCGCCAGCCTTCGGGAATTCGTAGTAACTCTGGGTAACAATCCCATTCCAGCTCGTTGCATCCCATCGGAAATCAGGAGCCGCCGCCCACGCGACGTCGTGAACGTGTTGAGCACGGAAGCGCCACGTCTTCGTCCCCGCGACCCGTCGGGTCCTTGCTCCGGCCGCTTCGGCTTGCGTGATGACTTGCATGACATCCGCACTTCCAGAAGCTGCGGACAGACGGCGTCTCTGCTCCGAGGTCAGAACCTCGGTCGGATTCTGTAGCACGCCGCTCCCCGCAACGGTGTAGCCGGCGGGCACCGTCACCGAGTAATCGACGTCTCCGAACTCGAGATAGAACTCGCCCTGACCCAGATAGGGATCGGTATTCCAGCCCCGCACATCATCGTAAACAGCCATGCGTGGGTACCACTGCGCGATCTCGTAGAGCGCGCCGTCGCGTCCCATCCTATCCGATCCGTGCTCTGGAACCCGGAAAGAGTATTTGATCGCAATCGTGATCTTTCCACCGCCAGGCACGAGGGGGGAAGGAAGATCGAGACGCATCATCGTGTCGTTTATTCTTGGCTGGACGGTCGCGCCGTTCACGTTCACATCGGCCAGATTGTAGCCCCCTTCGAATCCTCTGACGCCCCAACGGGAGTCCGCCGGGAACAGGGCGGATCCTTTACTGCCGGTGCGGTACAGATTCTGGTCAACCTGAATCCAGACGTATCGAAGGGTGTCCGGTGAGTTGTTCGTATATCTGATTTGTACCGAACCGTTGATCTCTGTCGTGCCCGTGTCCAGCGACGCATTGATCGTGTAATCCGCTCTCTGTTGCCAGTATTCGGGGCCAGGGCTGCCGCTCGATGAGCGATAACGATTTGGACCGGGCCAATCGATCCGGTTGGTGGTCGCAAATGGATCATCGCGGTCCGTTCGGAAAACGGCTCCCGGCTCCTCAGCGCGGCCGGTGGTGGCAGTCGGAGGGTCCATACGGACAGGCGCGAGAACGACAGGACGCTGCTGCGTGCAGGCCGCTAACGCTACTAACAGAAGAGTGTAGTGCTTCACGTGGGGAGCCGTTGTGTGAGGGGTCGTTAACCGTGACCACGGAGACCGCAACGAAAGGGCCAAATCGTGGAGCGCCACCTTGCGGGAGCTGTCCGTCGTTCGTAGCCTCTCCGAATGAATCGCTCGCTGGCATTGCCACCACTCGTCGACGGACGCGCCAGCTCTGAGGGCGCGAATCGTTTTCGGCGACGCTTCGAGGCGGGTCAAATTGATCACTTCTATCGCCCACTCGCTGACGGTCCGATGGTCTCGTCCCTCGGGATTGGCACTTATCTCGGCGAGTGCGACGACGCCGAGGATGCCCGTTACATCACGACTACGACCGTCGCGCTTGGAATGGGCGTCAATCTCGTGGACACGGCCATCAACTACAGGTGCCAGCGCTCGGAGCGCGCCATCGGCGAGGCAGTTCGCATCCTGATCTCGCAGGGTGGCCTCAAACGCGATGAAGTTGTCGTCTGCACCAAGGGTGGATACATACCTCTCGACCGGACTCCTCCCGCCACGCGAGAGGGATATAGAGGATTTCTTGACAGCGAGTACTTCGGACGAGGCATCATGCTGCCCGATGACGTGATATCAGGCGGTCATTGCCTGAAGCCGCGATATCTGCAAGATCAGATCGAGCGAAGCAGGCGCAACCTCGGTCTCGCTTCGATTGACGTCTATTATCTCCACAATCCCGAGCAGCAGCTCGAGGTGCTCGACCGTCCCACGTTCCTGAGCGCAATGGCCGACGCATTTTCGTGCATGGAACAGCAGGTGGAACGTGGAATCATCGGCTGTTACGGGTGCGCCACCTGGAATGGATTCCGTGTTTTGCCAGAGGCGCGCAACCATCTCAGCCTCGAAGAGCTTGTGGAGCTGGCACGTGACGTCGGCGGCAAAGACCACAACTTCAAAGTCATCCAGCTTCCGATCAATCTTGCAATGACCGAGGCTGTACGTGTTCAGACCCAGAAACTGGGATCGGAACGCGTCTCTCTTCTCGATGCTGCACACCGGTTGGGAGTGGCAGTGGTCGGGAGTGCGACACTGATGCAGTCCCAACTCACGCGATCACTGCCTGAACAGCTTCAGTCATCATTTCCGGGTTTCAGTACGGATGCGCGGCGCGCGATCGCGTTCGCGCAATCTCTGCCAATCACCGCGGCGCTGGCCGGAATGAAGTCTGTTTCCCACCTCGAGCAGAATCTGGAGCGACCGGCACTCGGTTAAGATCCAGCATGGCACTTCCCACACACCATCGGCCGGAAGGGGGTTTTCAAAACCCGTGGCCCTCAGCCGAATTGCACGGTTTTCTCGACTTCCTCAAATGGTCATTGGTTGAGCGACGGCGAAATCCCCGTCGTCCGGACCCCGATCCACGGGTTTTCGTCCAGGTCCTTCCCGATTACCTCGTCCCGCGCGCAGACTCGGATCTGCTTACGATCACATGGGTCGGTCACACGACGTTCCTGCTTCAAATCGGAGGACTGAACGTTCTGACCGACCCGATCTGGAGCGATCGCGCTTCGCCAGTACAGTTCGTCGGCCCACACCGTTGGGTTCCCCCAGCAGTGGATTTTGACCGGCTGCCGCCAATCGATGCTGTGCTCATTTCGCACGACCACTACGACCACCTCGACTCGTCGACAGTCTCGCGTCTCGCCGAGCGCTATCCGGCGGCGGTGTGGTATGCCCCGTTGAAGGTCGGCGAGTCGCTTCGCAGTCACGGCGTGCGCGACGTCACGGAGCGAGACTGGTGGGATGAGGCACTGCTTGGGAGTTTGCAATTGACGTGCGTTCCAGCCCAGCACTTTTCGGGTCGAACCCTCGGCAAGCGAAACAGAACACTCTGGTGCGGCTGGGTGCTGCGTTCTGCGGGCCACTCCGTACTATTTGCCGGAGATACCGCGTTGCACCCCGAATTCAGCACGATTGCCGCGCGATGCGGACCATTTGACGCAGCGATTCTCCCGATCGGCGCGTACGATCCGCGGTGGTTCATGGGCTCGGTGCATATGGACCCGCACGACTGTATCGATGCCGTCGCTCAGCTCGATAGCCGGCAGGAGAACCGGCGTCTTGTAATGGTTGCTTCCCACTGGGGAACGTTCAAGCTGACGGACGAACCGATGGATGAACCGCCCGCAGCGATGCGCGAGCAATGGGCATCCGCGGGCCGTGACAGCAAGCAGCTCTGGATTATGCGGCATGGTGAAACGCGCGTCATCCGCTGATGCGCGACGTATTGAGCAGAGGTTTGCGCGTGCAATATCTGATGATGTCGGTGGTGTTGTGCGCGAATCTTGCTATCGGTTCTAGCAAACCCTCCTACACGGAGCACTCCCATGGCTGCAGCCAAGAAGTCCAGCAGGCGAAAGAGCGGTAGAAAGAGGTCGCGGTCCGGATCCTCCGGACGCAAGAGCGGAGGTCGCAAGAGCAGCGCTCGCAAGCGCGCGCGAGGTGCCCGGAAGTCAGCCGGGGCAAGAAAGTCTTCCCGGAAGCGCAGCAGCAGAAAGGCGGCTTCCAGCCGTCGCAAGAGCGGCGGACGCAAATCCTCTTCGCGGAAGTCGGGACGCAAGGCTACAGCACGAAAGAGCAGCCGTCCGCGTCGCAGACAGTCACCGGTGGCTCGCGTGAAGCGCGTCGCATCCGGCGTCGTATCTCAGGCAGCGGGTTTGGGTGAGCGCGCTGTTGATTCCGTTACGGAATTCGTCCAGGACAGATTTTAGCTTTCAGACCGTTCGGCAGCCGCTTGCACTGTACCAGCGGCTGCCGCTCCGCGCCTGGCGTGGGTCAGGAGCCATGTCTCAACTTCGCTGAACACCCGCTCCCGGCCGAAGTCGACGGTAATGATGTGCCCCGCGCCTTCGGTCCAAACCAGTTTTTTCTCGCGAGTGCCGAGTGATTCGAGCGCAAACTCGGCGATGTCGGGCGCGATACGCGGATCTTCCCGCGACTGAATTATCAGCGTCGGCGCCTTGACATTGGGCAGTGCTCTCCGCGCAAGCCGCACCACTCTCGACAATTCATGTAGCGCACGGCCGGTGATTGCTCCATAGGCCAGGTTTTTTTCGCGCTCTATCGGATCCAGAATTGATCGCGGATTTCGGCCATTGATCTCTCCCGCGAAGCGCCCCCATAGCAAGTGGGTCGCCGCTGCCGCTCTCAGCAGCCGCGGCATGCCGACATATGGCGCGATCAGAACAAGTGCGGGAATGTCGCCCACCTCGGCTGCGATCAAAACCGCCAGCGCGCCTCCCATCGACAGCCCGACGACTGACACCGAGTCGTGACGAGCGCGCATCTCGACGAAAGCACTCCTAGCCGCATCGATCCAATCACTCGCCCGGGATTTGTCGAAAGCTGCCATGTCGCGGCCATGGCCAGGAAGAAGCGGCGCGTAGAGACTGTATCCGGACTTGTGAAGTCTGCGCGCGAGGAGGGCGAGCGTTTGCGGTGTGTCCCCAAAACCATGCAGGAGGAGAACTCCCGGCGAGCCCTCCTCCTGCAGATCAATCGTTTGTGCACCGCGTAGAATAGGCGCCGCGTCAGCGCCAGATCGCGTTTCGTCCATTCAATCTCACGAAGTCGATATTTCTCTCGTAACCGACAGCATTGAATCGTTGTCGTGCCCATTCCCGAGCGCGAGACCCAACGAGTTCGGCTCGATCAGGAACGTCATTCCCTTTCGCTCGGCAATTCCCGCCGATACCAGGCGTGTTAGCGCTAACGCGATCGATTCCCTGGTTGCGCCGACCATCTCACAGAGCAGGCGGTGATGGCTGTTCTCGAGCTTGAGACGTCCATCTGCGGTCGTGAAGCTGCGATCCGCGCTCAGATGCGTCAACGTGGAGATGAGACGCTGGTCGACATTCAACGCCGCGAGCTCGTGCAGCTTCTCGAGCAGGTACGCGCGCTCAGACATGATCTGCGCCAGCAATGGCAGCGTGTGAACCGGGCTCTCTCGCACAAATGCGCGAAATTGCGCACCGCTGAGGAACAGCGTTCTGGTTTCCTCGGACGCACTCGCGTCTGTAACGTAGGTACTGTTAGGAGACAGACCCTCGCTCCCAAACGTTTGCCCGGCTGTTGCGATCACGGGAACGAAACCCCGCCCAACTTTTATCTTGTTGCGCAGAACGATATGTCCTTCGAGAACCACGAAGACACCATCTGCTACAGCGCCACGCTGATATATCTGAAAGCCAGCGGGCCATGTCGCCTTTGCACCGTACACCGC